>DASVHS010000085.1:0-3798 GCA_036382495.1 Thermoanaerobaculia bacterium
GGGCAACGGCTGGCGACTGTTCCGGAGAGAACGCGCGAGGACGTCGATCGAGCCGTCCGCGCCGCCGATCGTTCCTTCAACAAAGGCGAATGGCGGAAGATGCATCCGCGCGAACGAGGCCGGGTGATGCTGCGGCTCGCCGCGCTGATTCGCGACAACGCGGACGAACTAGCGCGACTCGAAACACGCAACGTCGGAAAACCGATCCGCGACTCACGCGACGAAGTCGGACTGGCAGCCGATTGTTTCGAGTATTACGCAGGCACGACGAACAAAATCGGCGGGCAGACGATCCCAGGAAATCCGAACGGCGTGCTGATGACGTTCCGCGAGCCGGTCGGCGTCTGCGGAATCATCGTCCCGTGGAACTTCCCCATCGCGATCACGTCGTGGAAGACCTCACCGGCACTGGCGATGGGCAACAGCGTTGTCCTCAAGCCTGCGGAACAGACGCCGATGACGGCGATGCGCCTCGAGGAGCTCGCGCGTGAGGCCGGGATTCCCGAAGGTGTCTTTCAAGTCGTAACAGGGGCGGGCGAAACCGCCGGCGACGCGCTCGTGCGTCATCCGCTCGTGCGAAAAATCGCGTTCACCGGCTCGACCGAAGTCGGCGCGAACGTCATGCGGATCGCAGCCGACGACATCAAGCGCGTCAGCCTGGAGCTGGGCGGCAAGTCCGCGAACATCATCTTCGACGACTGCGACTTCGACCGCGCCGTCGCCTCGGCCACATCGAGCGCGCTCGGCAACGCCGGCCAGGATTGTTGCGCACGAAGCCGCATCCTCGTGCAGCAGTCGATCTACGACAAGTTCCAGAAGGCGATCGTCGCCGCATTTGAGAAAACGAAAGTCGGCGATCCGCTCAAAGACGAGACGGAGATGGGTCCGATGGTGACCGAGGCGCATCGGAAACGGGTGATGAGCTACATCGAAGCGGGCAAAGCCGAGGGCGCAACGCTGGCGACTGGAGGACAGGCGCCCCGCCTGTCCGGCTCTTATCTCGAGCCCACAGTCTTCCTCGACGTCAAACCGAATATGAAGATCGCGCGCGAAGAGATCTTCGGACCTGTCGTCGCGGTCATGCCGTTCAAAGACGAGAATGAAGCCGTGACAATGGCGAACGACAGCATCTACGGATTGTCCGGCTCGATCTGGACGCGCGACATTTCGCGCGCACTGCGCGTCGCACGAGCAGTCCAGACCGGAAACGTGTCGATCAACACCGGCAGCAGCGTCCATCTCGAAGCACCGTTCGGCGGAGTGAAGCAGAGCGGGCTCGGGAGGGAGCTGGGGTTACAAGCGCTTGATCACTATACGGAATGGAAGACCGTCTACATTGATGTGACATGAGTTGGTCGACCTAAATATGCAAGGCCGAATCGATCTAGAAACGCTCCAGAGACTGGTCATCGATGGTGACATCGAGACGGTCATCGCCGTGCTGCCGGACATGTACGGCCGGCTCGTCGGCAAGCGATTCAACGCGCGTTACTTCCTCGAAGACGTCGCCGAGAACGGCATGCACGCCTGCGATTACCTGCTGGCGTGCGACATGGAGATGGATCCGGTTCCCGGCTACGCGTTCACGAGCTGGGCAAAGGGCTACGGCGACTTCCGTCCCGTTCCTGACTTCGACACGATGCGCGTCGCGTCATGGCTCGACAAGAGCGCGATCGTGATCTGCGACGTCATGCACGAGACGCGGAACGAGGCCGTGTCCGTCGCGCCGCGCAACATCCTGCGGCGGCAGGTCGAACGCGCGGCGAAGTCGGGATACACGGCGATGGGCGCATCGGAACTCGAGCTGTACGTGTTCAAGGACTCGTACGAGACCGCCGCGGAAAAAGGATTCATCCGCATCGAGCCGATCGGCCGCGTCATCGAGGACTACCACATCCTCCAGGGCACGAAAGAGGAGTACCTCATCGGCGCGATCCGGTCGCACCTCGAACGCTCCGGCGTTCCCGTCGAGTCGTCGAAAGGCGAATGGGGCCCGGGTCAGCAGGAGATCGGACTCCGTTACGCGGAACTGGTGGAAATGGCCGATCGCCATGCGATCTACAAACATGCTGCGAAGGAGATCGCGTGGCAGGCCGGACGCGCCGTGACGTTCATGGCCAAGTGGGACGAGCGCTACGCCGGATCGAGCTGCCACATCCACATGAGCCTGTGGGGCTCGAAGGGAAAGAAACCGCTCTTCCAGGGTAAAGATAGTCTCGGTCCGATCAAGTGCTCTCCGATCTTCCGCTGGTTTCTCGGCGGCTGGATGAAGCACATCCGCGAGACGTTCGCGTTCTATGCGCCGTATCCGGCGTCGTACAAGCGATACGTCGCCGGATCGTTCGCGCCGACAGCAATCGCGTGGAGCTACGACAACCGCACCGCCGGATTCCGCATCGTCGGACACGGGCCCGCGCTGCGCATCGAGTGTCGCGCCGCCGGTGCCGACGCGAATCCCTATCTCGCGTTCGCGGTCACGCTTGCGGCGGGACTCGACGGCATCGCGAACAAGATCGAGCCGCCGGAAGCATTCGAAGGCGACATGTACCACGCGATGGACCTGCCCCACATGCCGCACTCACTCAACGAGTCCATCGATGAGCTGAACCGCAGTGACTGGGCGCGCGAAGTGCTGGGAGCCGACGTCGTCGAACACTACCTGCACTTCTTCCGCACCGAACAGCGGAAGTTCGATTCGGTCGTGACGGACTGGGAGCGGAAGCGATATTTCGAACAGGCATGAGGAACGAATGCGCCTAGCAAACAAAGTTGCGTTGATCACCGGCGGCGCCAGCGGCATCGGCAAGGTTTCCTGTCTCGTCTTTGCCCGCGAGGGCGCGAAGGTCATCGTCGTCGACTTGAAGAAGGAGACGGCCCAGGCCGTTGTCGACGAAATCAAGAAGGCCGGCGGTGATGCGAAAGCGTTCGCGGCCGACGTCTCGAAGGCAAAAGACGCCGAAGCGATGGTGAAGTTCGCCGAGGACAGCTACGGGAAGCTGAACGTCGCGTTCAACAACGCGGGCATCTTTCTGCCCGACGATGACTCGGTGACGAACACGAGCGAAGAAGTCTGGACCAAAACAATCGACATCAACCTCAAAGGCGTCTTCCTCGGCTGCAAGTACGAGGTGCCTGCGCTGCTGCGCGCCGGCGGCGGATCGATCATCAACACGGCGTCGTTCGTCGCTGTCATGGGCGCGGCCGCGCCGCAGATCGCCTACACCGCGAGCAAAGGTGGTGTGCTGGCGATGACGCGCGAGATCGCCGTGGAGTTTGCGCGGAAGAACATCCGGGCGAACTCACTCTGCCCGGGCCCCGTCGAAACACCGCTGCTCAACGAGCTGCTCGCCGACCCGGCGCGGCGCAACCGCCGCCTGGTCCATATTCCGATGGGACGATTCGCGCGTGCCGAGGAGATAGCGAATGCGGCGCTGTTCCTGGCGAGCGATGAGTCCTCGTTCGTCAACGCTTCGACGTTCCTCGTCGACGGCGGAATCAGCGGCGCGTACATCACGCCGGAGTAACACTCCGTCATCCTGAGCGCCGAAGACGGCGAGGGATCTGGGCGGTGAGTCGAGCGCGCGCCACCACCCAGATCCCTCGCCGTCTTCGCGGCTCAGGATGACATGAGTACAATCCGGCGGTGTCCGACCGCGAACCGCTCCGTCTGATCATCCGCGCCCGCCGCCCGCCCCTCGACCTCGAGGCGGACGTGTTTCGCTATCGCGTGACCGCCGATGGGATCTTTCCCGTCAGCGAGTCACGCCGCTCGAACGGACTTCTATGCTGCCGTTCGTC
>DASVHS010000086.1:0-2006 GCA_036382495.1 Thermoanaerobaculia bacterium
TCGCCTCGACAACCCTGAATTCCGCGAGAAGCTCGCCACCGTAGCCGTCAACAAGCCGGCGAACTCCGACATCTACACGACGTACATGGCTGAGTTCGTCGAGACGTTCGCACGCGTCGCGATTCCCCTCTCCCACAGCAAGCACATGTTCTTCGTAGAAGGCGGCGCCCTCGGCATCGAGAACGCGGTGAAGGCGGCGTTCGACTGGAAGGTCCGCAAGAATTTCAAGAAGGGCTACAAGGAAGAGAAAGGCCAGCAGATCATGCATCTGCGCGAAGCCTTTCACGGACGCACGGGCTACACGCTCTCGCTGACGAACACGGATCCGAAGAAGACGCAGTACTTCCCCAAGTTCGACTGGCCGCGCGTCGACAATCCGAAGCTCTCGTTTCCGGCGACGGAAGAGTCGCTTCGCGATGCGGCGAGACGAGAGGCGGCCGCGATCGGGCAGGCGAAGAAATTCATCGCCGAGCGCAAGGACGACATCGCCGCGTTCATCATGGAGCCGATCCAGGGCGAAGGCGGCGACAACCACTTCCGCCCCGAGTTCTATCGCGCGGTGCGTCAGTTGTGCGACGAGAACGACATGATGCTCATCTTCGACGAAGTGCAGGCGGGCGTCGGCATCACCGGAAAGATGTGGTCGTGGCAGCACTTCGGAGTCGAGCCGGACATGTTCTGCTTCGGCAAGAAAACGCAGGTGTGCGGCTTCGTATCGAACGATCGCATCTTCGACATTCCCGACAACGTGTTCGCGGTGCCGTCGCGGATCAACTCGACGTGGGGCGGCAACCTGACGGACATGGTGCGCTCGCAGCGCTACTTCGAAGTCATCGAGGAAGAGAAGCTCGTCGAGAACGCGGCGAAGGTCGGCGCGTATTTTGTGAGCGAGTTGCAGCGCTTCCAGGATGAGTTCCCGAAACTCGTCTCCAACGTCCGCGGCCGTGGGCTAATGGCAGCGTTTGACCTGCCAGATGGCACAACCCGCGACAAAGCGCTGAAGGCGTTCATGGCCAACGACGTCATGGTGCTGGCGTCGGGATCGCGCTCGGCGCGTTTCCGTCCTGCGCTGAATCTGTCGATGGATGAAGCGGCGGAAGGCATCAAGCGGATGGAGCGCTCGCTCAAAGAACTGGCGTAGAGCTTCTGTGTGGAGGCGGGCTTCAGCCCGCCGTCGGCGCACTCACGCTGGTCGGAACATCAGCCGCTTCCCACTTCGAATGCGGCTTGCGATTCAGCACCAGCCACTCCCACATGAGCTCCGGATACGAGTGAGCAACGATTCCGCGCTTCTCGTAGAACGGCGTCAGCAGTTTCTGCAGCCGCGGCAGGTTGTAGAACGGAACGCTCGGGAAGTAGTGATGCTCGAGGTGAAAGTTCGAGTAGAGGAACGCGGCGTTCCAGAACCACGAATTCTTCACGAGCGTTGACCACTTCGCCGGATCGTCCGGATCGATGTCGTAGTGCTGGCCGAGACGATTGAGCGCAAACGCGATCGGGAAGATCAGGAACACCGGCACGACGTAGAGCTTCCACGCCACGAACGGCCCGCCCAGCCAGGCGATGAGGCCGAGGACGCTGAGCTGGAATGCGATTGTGACGAGACGCTCGCGGGAGATCCGCTTGCGCAATTCCGGATCGTACGTCGACGTCTCTTTGCCGGCGGCGCGGAAGTAGATCGGGAACAGCGCCGGCGTGAAGTAGAGCGCCTTCAACCAGCGCGCATTGCGCTTTGGCGACAGCCAGTGACGCTTCGGATCGTCTTCATACGATCCGAGATTCGCGTGATGATCGAGATGCCATTTCGTGAACTGGGACGCGGAGATGCCGCTCGGGATCGCGTACATCAGGCCGAGGGTCCGATACAGACGATCGTTGGAGTCGCGCACAACGGCGCGGTGCACGACTTCGTGCAGCAGTACCGTGAAGTCGAACACGGCGAAGCCGGCGACGACCGCGAAGGGCAACCAGAAGTACCAGCGATCCAGCATCACGATCGCGATGCC
>DASVHS010000087.1:0-2572 GCA_036382495.1 Thermoanaerobaculia bacterium
ATCACGGTCCTCTTCCTTTTCCTGTTTTCGCCGACCGGCGTGATCAACAAGCTCCTGTCGTACTTTGGCGCTGCCGGGCCTTCGTGGCTCTACGACCCGCGCGGCCTCTTCCACGTCATCCTCGGCCAGTTCGGCGTTCACGGGTCGAGCTCGCTCGCGAACGGACTCTTTCTCGGCGTGAGCTACTGGGATTGGCTGGCCGGTCCGAGCATCGCGATGTGCGTCTTCATCGTGATGGCTGTGTTCACGACCTCGGGGACATTCATGCTGCTCTTCCTCGCGGCGCTCCAGAACATCGACGAGTCGATCAACGAGGCGGCGGCGCTCGACGGCGCGACCGAGTGGCGGAAGTTCCGTCATGTCACAGTGCCGATGATCCGTCCGATGATCTTCACGGTCGTGACGCTTGGTCTCATCGGGACCTGGCAAATCTTCGACCAGATCTACGTCGGGACGAAGGGGAGCCCGTCGAACACGACCTTGACGCCGGCGTTCCTTTCGTTCAACACCTCGTTCAACGGCAACAACTGGGGCGTCGGCGCGGCGCTCGCGTTCATCCTCTTCGCGATCATCGTCTTCTTCACGGTCACGACGCGGCTCCTCACCCGCAACCCGGACCGCGTGCCTCGACGTCGCCGTTTCGGGCCGACGCAGGGCCTCGGCAACCCGGACGCGTCGCGGGTCGCCTCGGTCACGCCCGGAAGCGCGCCATGAGCAGCTCCAGCGCAAGGACCGACGCGACCGCGGTGCGGCGGCGCCGTGTGGGAAGCGTGATGACCTACAGCTTCCTGATCGCGCTCGCGATCGTTTACATCTTTCCGTTCGTGATCGCGGTCGTCACGTCCTTCAAGACGGAGCCGAACGCGACCGCCAACCCGCTCGGACTCGTTCCGCACCCGCCGACCACGAGCGCATTCCACGAGCTCTACAAAGGCCAGGACTTCCTCTTGTGGGTGAAGAACTCGGTAATCGTGACGCTCAGCGTCACGTTCCTCCGCGTGTTCCTCGACAGCCTTGCGGGTTATGCGCTCGCCCGTCTCCGATTCCGCGGACGCGGTGCAGCCTTCGCGACGATCGTCGCCGTGATGGCGGTGCCGGGCGTCGTGCTCCTGATCCCGAAGTTCCTGATCATCCGGCAGCTCGGGATCTACGACACCTACTACGGGATGATCATTCCGCTGCTGGTCGACGCAGCCGGGGTGTTCATCATGAAGAACTTCTTCGAGTCGATTCCGATCAGTGTCGAGGAGTCGGCCCGGATCGACGGCGCAAGCCTCTTCCGCATCTACTGGTCGATCGTGCTGCCGATGGCACGGCCCGCCCTCGTGACGCTCTTCATCTTGTCGTTCCAAGGTTCGTGGAACGAGCTCGCGCACTTCATCATCTCGGCGCAGAGCACGAACCTCAACACGCTCACGAAGGGAGTCGCGCAGCTCGCCTCCGGGCAGCTCGGCTCCGGGAACCGCTATCCGTTGAAGCTCGCAGCATCGACGCTGATGACGATCCCCGTCGCGATCCTCTTCTTCGTCTTCCAACGCCGAATCATGAACGCGTCCGCGGGCGCGGTGAAGGAATAAGGAGCTCGCCATGGCCGGAATCACCTTCGACGACGTGACCAAGACCTACGGTGACGGCTTCCGCGCTGTCTCCGACCTCAACCTTGACGTCCAAGACGGCGAGTTCGTCGTGCTCGTCGGCCCGTCCGGCTGCGGCAAGACGACCGCGCTGCGCATGATCGCGGGTCTCGAGGAGATTTCGGGCGGCCAGATCCGGATCGGCAAGCGCGTCGTGAACAACCTGCCGCCGGGCGCGCGCGACATCGCGATGGTCTTCCAGAACTACGCGCTGTATCCACACATGACGGTTGCGGAGAACATCGGCTTCGCGTTGCGGATGCGGAAGGTGCCGAAGGCGGAGGCCCGGCGGAGGATCGAGGAGACGGCGCGCATCATCGGCCTCCTCGACCACCTCGACCGGAAGCCGGGTCAGCTCTCCGGCGGCCAGCGCCAGCGCGTGGCGATGGGACGCGCGATCGTGCGCGAGCCTCAGGTCTTCCTGATGGACGAGCCGCTGTCAAACCTCGACGCGAAGCTTCGCGTACAGATGCGCGCGGAGATCTCGCGCATCCAGCGACAACTCGCAGTCACGACGGTGTACGTCACCCACGACCAGGTCGAGGCGATGACGATGGGCGACCGCGTCGCGGTCATGCGCAGAGGGCTGCTGCAGCAGTTCGACGAACCGCAGCGCCTGTACGAGCGTCCGGCCAACCTCTTCGTCGCGAGCTTCATCGGCAGTCCGGCGATGAACGTGCTCGAAGGATCGCTCGAGCGTGAAGGCGATGCCCTCGTATGCCGGGTTGGTACGGCGGCCTTTGCGCTGCCGCCGGAGCTGCTGAACGCGCGGCCTGCGCTGGCGAACTACGTGGGGAAGCAGGTCGCGGTCGGCATCCGGCCTGAAGCGCTCGACGAGCCCGGCCGCCGCGACGGCGGCGACGGGGGCCGGCTGCGCGGTCGCGTCCAGACCGTCGAGGCGCTCGGCTCGGAGCAGCTCGCGCACGTCGAGATCGAGG
>DASVHS010000088.1:0-2325 GCA_036382495.1 Thermoanaerobaculia bacterium
CAGCCGGATGCACCCGCTCGCAGTTGTCTCTCCGGTGTCACGTGCCCGATCCATAGCTGCGCGGCGCCTGCTCTCGGTGTGCAGGTCGAAGCCGAGTGCGGTTCGATTTCGTGCATCCAGGGGTTCGATGACGACGATGGCGTGGTACTCCGGGCGCGGCGACTCGGGCCAGATGCGAAACTCCGGAAACTCATTCGCGCGCATGTCGGCGTCCACTCTCGCGACGTCGTCCGAGCGGACGCGGAGAGACAGTCCGATGCCGATCACTCCGGGATATCGCCGCTGCACATCGAGATGGCGGACGTAAGCGCGGAACTCGTCGCGCGTCGCGGCGCGATTCGCAGCGAATAGTCCGGTCGCGGCGCGCAGCACGTTGACGTACGTCTCGATGCGAAAGCGGATCGCGTCGCGCGTCGTCTGCGCCGCGCTCGTGAATCGCGTGCGATCGGCGAGGCGCGAGCTGTCCCACACATACTTCGTCGCCAGCGCCGTGATCAGCAGAAACACCACGAACACGGTCCATGGAGCCGGCCCTGCCGCTCTGCTCCTCCGCGCATTCGTGTTCGTCGCCATCTGTTAGATTCTCGCCGCCGCTCGTCCGGCCAGCCGGCCGCTCGCCCAGGCCCACTGGAAGTTGTATCCACCGATCCTGCCATCGACGTCGAGAATCTCCCCGCAGAGGTAGAGATCCCTGCAGACTCGACTCTGCATCGTCGCCAGATCGATCTCGCTGAGCGGCACGCCGCCCGCGGTGACTTCAGCGTAATCGAATCCACGATCGCCCGCGATGGGAATCACGAGCTCGGTGAAGTCGCGGGCGACCTGGCGACGCTCCTCTCGCGCGATTTTTCCGAGGGCCGAGGACCGAGCACCGAGCACCGCGGCAACAAGCCGCTCGGGTAAACGTCCGCGCAGACTGCTGGCCACGGTTGCGTGTGGATTTTTTCGCGCTTCGTTCACGAAACGCTCATCGAGCAACTCGAACGTCTCATCCGGCAGAAAGTTCACGACGAGCGCGACATCCTTGTCGTCCTTTCGCGCCGCGATCCAGTGACGGCTGATGTCGAGAACCACGGGACCGCTGATGCCGAAGTGCGTCATGAGCATCGAGCCGCGATCGCGATGAATCACCTTGCCGGACAGTTTGCGAATCGACAGATCGACATCCGCGCTTGTCCCGCTCAATTCACGAACCCAGTGCGCTTTCTCGACGACGAGAGGTACGAGCGCCGGGAACGTCTCAGTCACAGTGTGTCCCAGCGAATGTGCGATCTCGAATCCGTGCCCGTCGCTGCCGGTCTTTGGAACGCTGCGTCCACCCG
Source organism: Thermoanaerobaculia bacterium (assembly GCA_036382495.1). GTDB lineage: Bacteria > Acidobacteriota > Thermoanaerobaculia > Gp7-AA8 > Gp7-AA8 > DASVHS01. The sequence goes on from DASVHS010000088.1 coordinate 1,323, forward strand.
TGGCGAGGATCACGCGCTTCGCCTCGAGCGACTTGTTGATCACAAACTGCCCGCTGATGGTTTCGACCCGCGCATCTGTCCGCAATTCGACGCCCGCGCCGCGGGCTTCGTTGAGCAGCGCGTCGAGCACCGTCTGCGCGCGATCGGTAGTCGGAAAAAGTTTTCCGGTTTCCTCGCGTTTCAGCTGCACGCCCATCGACGCGAACCATTCAGTCGTCTGCTCGACGGAAAACGAGCGGAGAACTTTTGCGATTGCGTTTCGATTGCCGTTGAAGTCGATGGGACGCACGACGTCATGCGTCACGTTGCAGCGGCCGCCGCCGGCGATCAGGATTTTCGCGCCGATTTTTTTCGCACCGTCGAGCGCGATCACGCGCGCGCCGTCCTTCGCGGCGAAGATCGCCGCGGTCAGTCCGGCCGCGCCCGCGCCCACCACCGCGACGTCATACACGGCCGGAGCCTATCAGCGTCCGTCGATCTCGCGCGAGATCCGACGCCACCACAGGGATCCGAGGATCGGGACGACGATGACGCTCAACTTGTTGTAGCGCCACGCCGCGCCGAGATCGCCGCGCGACGCCGACGCCACGGCGCGCGTCATCCCGCAACCCCAACACGGGATTCCCATCCGCCGCAACACGCATACCTTCGGCATGCGCTCGAACAGCGACATCGGAATCGATCCGAGGAGGACGGGAACGGCCGCGAGCGCGGCGATTCTCAGAGCGCTTGAGCTACTGCGCTTTGAGGAGCGGCTGCCCATTCGCATCGCCGCGACTATAGCGTGACGCGATATCATGGTGCGCACAACGTTCTGAAAAGGAGTCCGAGAGATGACTACGGTACCTTCTGGCACCCCGCAACGCGACTGGCTCACCACACTTCTCCTCTGCGTTTTCCTTGGCACCCTCGGAGTGCACCGCTTTTATACGGGTCACACCGGCACGGGTGTCGCGCAGTTGTTCACCGGCGGCGGATGCTTCATTTGGTGGATCATCGACCT
>DASVHS010000089.1:0-4210 GCA_036382495.1 Thermoanaerobaculia bacterium
AGGAAGCGATTCCCAATTACTCGTTCCTGGTGAAGTACAACTACGCGAAGGGCGATCACATCACGCAGTTCGTCAACGGAAACGATCCCCTTCTCGGCTCTCCATGGAGCTCGGGCCTCGGTGCCAACGGCCAGAACGGCGTCGGCGTGCTGACCGTCGTCCAGTCGAAAGCGCGCAGTCTGTACAACGGCCTGACGCTCGGCGTCACGAAGCGGCCGACCCGCAACTTCCAGTTCCAGGTCTATTACACGTACTCGAAGGACAAGTCCGACGACGACAACGAACGCGATCCGTTCACGTTCCGCTACGCGAAGATCACCGACCTCGCCGCGGAGTACGGATATTCGGATCGCGATCAGCGCCATCGTGTGAACGGCTGGATGTTGTGGAACGCGCCGATGGGTATCGACGTGAACACGCGCTATTCGTATCGTTCGGCGCAGCCGCAGTCGATCACCGCGACGGGCGCGATCGCGAACACGCCGCAGGACCGCTGCTCGATCGTGAATAGCGACGGCACCTGCAACGTGAACGCCGTCGTCACGACACGCAACCTCGGCCGCAAGGACAATCAGTACTCATCGCTCGACCTGCGCCTGTCGAAGGACTTCAGGGTCAACGGCATGACCGTTCAGCCGGCGCTGGACGTGTTCAACCTGTTCAACAGCAAGAACCTGCATCGTCCCGAAGTGACCAGTCTCATCTTCAACTTCGACGGCACGGTGCAGAGCGGCGTAGGCGAACCTCGCCAGTTGCAGCTCGGAGTACGTATCCTCTTCTGATGTCGCGAAACCTGCGTGCCGTCCTGTTCGACTGGGACGGCACGCTCGTCGACACCTGCGAGCCGGTGTACCGCGCCTACGCGCGAATGTTTGCGGATTACGGGATCGTATTCGACCGCGACGTCTACGCATCGACGTATTCGCCGGCGTGGCAACACACATACCGCAGCGTCCAGCTGCCCGAGGAACATTGGCCGGCCGCGGACCGGAAGTGGCTCGAGTATTTCGATCAGGAGCCGATCGCGCGGATGATCGACGGTGTACCGGACGCACTGCAGACGCTGACGATGCGCAACGTCGCGTGCGGCATCGTGACGAGCGGCACACGGAGTCGCGTCGTTCGCGAGCTCGCTGCACATCGAGTCGAACATCATTTCGCCGGCGTGGTCTGCGGTGACGACGGCCCGCGCCGGAAACCCGATCCGGAAGCGCTTCGCGTTTGTCTCGATCGCATCCGCGTCGCGCCGGAAGATGCGGCCTACATCGGCGACAGCGCCGAGGATGTGATGATGGCTCGCGCGGCCGGTGTGTTCTGCGTCGGCGTTCGCGGCACGTATCCGAACCACGACTCGCTCGTTGCCGCGTCGCCCGACTTCGTCGCCGATACGCTCGCCGGCGCCGTGCATCATCTTCTGGGATGACCGGCGTCGCCGTCGTCACAGGCGCGAGCAGCGGATTGGGACTCGAGATCGCTGCCCTTCTGCGAGAACGTGGATTCGACGTCGTCGGCGTCGCTCGTCGCGGTCCCGACATCAGAGGGGATGGTGCGAAGCGCGAGACCGCAATCGCTGCGCTCGCCGAGGGTCGGCGGCGCGGAACGATCGAGATGCTCGTCAATTGCGCCGGCGTCGGTATTTTTCACCCCGCCGGCACTTACACAGATGAAGAGATCGAGCAGGTCATCGGGTCGAATCTCGTCTCGATGATCAATTTCTGCGATGTATTCGTGTCCGTCGTTCCGGTCATTGTCAACGTGATGTCGACCGCGGCACTGACGGGCAAGTCCAATGAGACGGTGTATTGCGCCGCAAAGTGGGGCGCGCGCGGTTACACCGAGGCGTTGCGTGCCGAGGCGACGGGAGTTCGCGTGGTGGCGGTTTATCCCGGCGGCATGAACACGCCGTTCTGGGCTGGCGACCCGAAAGCGGGCAAATTCATGGATCCGCGGGAGATCGCCGGGAAGATCCTCGCGGCGGTTTTCGATTCGGACGTGACGGAGCTGGTGCTGAGACGGCCAGGGAACTGAATGCGCCTCCCTTCTGTTAGCCTTTCCTGCGAATGACCTGGCTGTCCAAGACTTTCGACATCGGCGGGATCCGCATCGATCCGCCGCTCGCCCTCGCGCCGATGGCCGAGGTGACCGATACGTACTACCGGTCGCTCATCAAGGAGCTCGGTGGGGTGGGTCTTGTCGTCTCGGAATTCGTTTCGTCGGAAGGGCTGACGCGCAAGAACGATCGCAGTCATCAGATGCTCGCGTTCAGTGAAGCCGAGCGTCCGATCGCCATCCAGATTTACGGCGGCGATCCCGATCGGATGGATGACGCGGCCGCGATCGTCGAAGCTGAGGGCGTCGACATCGTCGACATCAACATGGGCTGTCCGGTGAAGAAGGTCGTGGCCAGCGGCGCGGGCTCCGGCATGCTCAAGGACTTCGACAAGGCGGCGCGGACGGTCGAGAAGATCGTCAAGCGCGTGAAGATCCCGGTCACGGTGAAAGTGCGCAAGGGCTGGGAGTCGGACAACGTGCTCCCGCTGCTGAAGCGCTTCGAAGCGATCGGCGTGAAGGCGATCGCGATTCACGGGCGGACGCGCAGTGAGGCGTACACCGGCGCGAGCGACTGGCAGTACATCAAATACGTCAAAGAGAACCTCGGCATACCGGTCTTCGGGAATGGCGACGTGAAGTCGCCGGAGGATGCGATCCGGATGTTCGAGACGACGGGCGTCGACGGAGTGATGATCGGCCGCGCCGCGCTGCACAATCCGTTCATCTTTCGCGATATCGCAGCGTTTGTGAACGGGACGGCGATCCTCGGCAATGAGGTCGAAGCCCGCATCGACGCCATGCAGCGTTACCTCGCCAAGATCGACGGAGCGCCGCAGGTCGACAAGTGGAAGTTGCACAAAGCCCGCACGGTCATCGGCTGGTTCTCCAAAGGCATCCCGCACGGCAAAGACATCCGCCTCGGGCTTGCCGGCATCGAGGCAGTCGCCGACGCGCAGCGTCTGCTCGATGAAGCGCGCGAGCGCCTCGCCGCGTAATGCCGTTTCCCGAACACATCGAAGCGGTGTTGGCTGCATTCGGAATCGCTCCCGACACGAAAGCGGCGCTGTACGACCTCTACATTTCGATGGGCGGAGAAGTGCTCGAGGTGTTTGCGGAGCTGTCAGAGAGCGTCGCGTCACCGTCGGAGCTGCGGCCCGAAGACACGCTGAAGATGCGCGAGACAATCGTCGAGCGATACCTGTCGCGCAACCATCAGCGGTGGCGCGACAACATCCCCACGCCGAGCTTCTGGTCGCCGCGCGTGTCGGAAGGGCGGGCGCAGGGACTGGCCGTGCCGGTCGGCGATGTCACCGTCGTCGCCAGTCGCGTGATCGGCGACGATCAGCCGACGCCGGCGGGGATCCTCATGCTTGGCCGCAACGCACACTTCGGCGGACGCGAGGACACGATCTCGTTCGACGTGATCGCCACGGAACTCGCCGATGCGATCGCGATCGGCAAGTCGGTCGGGCAGCAGCACACGCTGCCCGGCTCGGTCGGCGAGACGAGCGGCACGTTCGACGGACGGCACAACGTCGCCCTCATCTGGGAAGTGCAGCCGAACGTCTACAAGCCGTCCGGCGATCGCAACCGCGCGATCTCGAAGATCTACCGAAAACATCGCAACTGGCACCTCATCACTCTGGCCGCGGCGTTCGAGTGGCTGCGACAACACAACTCGCAGACGTACATCCTCAAAGGTGAAGCGCTGGCCATTACGCACGAGGTGAACCCGGACAAACCGGTCTCGCCGATGATCGCCTCACTCCACGACCGCACCGTCGACGAAGTCACCCGAATCCTCGGCATCGAGCTGGCCGAGCCGACGGTGGAGGATGACGCGATCCTCCGCGGGTCGATGGTCATGAACCACGCTTTGCGGAAACATGTGCTGGGGAATGGAGCTGGTGGGGTGATGTGGAGGGTGGGGTTTGGCGGTGCTGAGCAGATCGAAAACTGAATTTCGAATTGAGAATTAAGAATTAAGAATTAACTTCATGTCATCCCGAGCGTAGCGAGGGACCCGGGTGTGTGTGCGGGCCCGCCATCACACCCAGGTCCCTCGCTACGCTCGGGATGACATCCAGAATAGTCTGCAGGATCAGTGTGTTGCACAAAATCCATGTCCGTAGTCAACATCGTCGATAAGCCCATCAAG
>DASVHS010000090.1:0-2871 GCA_036382495.1 Thermoanaerobaculia bacterium
TTCTTCTCGTCCACCACTTCGGCTTCGATCACGTCGTCCTTCGAACTGTCGGACGACTGCTGACCTCCACCCGGCTGCTGGCCGGCCCCTGCATTCGCGTTTGCACCCTGCTGCGCGTACATCGCTTCAGCCAGTTTGTGCGACGCCTTTTCCAGGTTCGCAGTCGCAGTCTTCATACCGTCCACACCACCCTGCTCCATCGCTTTGCGCGCTTCGCTGATGGCGCTCTCGAGGTTCTGCACATCCGAGCCCGAGATCTTGTCGCGGTTCTCGTTGAGCATCTTCTCGATCGAGTACACCATCGAGTCGAGGTGATTCTTCGCCTCGATCTCTTCGCGGCGCTTGCGATCTTCCTCAGCGTGCGACTCGGCGTCTTTCACGAGCTTCTCGACGTCGGTCTTCGACAGACCGGAAGAGCTGGTGATCGTGATCTTCTGCTCCTTGCCGGTGCCGAGGTCCTTCGCCGTGACGTGCATGATTCCGTTTGCGTCGATGTCGAACGTGACCTCGACCTGCGGGATGCCACGCGCCGCCGGCGGAATGCCGATCAGATGGAACGCGCCGAGGAGCTTGTTGGCCGATGCCATTTCGCGCTCGCCCTGGAAGACCTTGATCTCGACTGACGTCTGATTGTCAGCAGCCGTCGAGAAGATTTCCGACTTGCGCGTGGGGATCGTCGTGTTGCGTTCGATGAGCTTCGTCATCACGCCGCCGAGGGTCTCGATGCCGAGCGACAGCGGAGTGACGTCGAGCAGCAATACGTCCTTGACGTCGCCGCCGAGAACACCACCCTGCACGGCCGCACCGATTGCGACGACTTCGTCAGGATTCACACCCTTGTGCGGTTCCTTGCCGAAGAAGTCCTGCACGAGTTTCTGCACCATCGGGATTCGCGTGGAACCGCCGACGAGCACGACTTCATCGATCTTCTTGGGATCGACGCCGGCGTCGGAGAGCGCCTGCTTCACCGGACCCATCGTCTTATTGATGATGTCGCCGACGAGCTGCTCGAACTTCGCGCGCGTGAGCGACATGTTGAGATGCTTCGGACCCGATGCATCCGCCGTAATGAACGGAAGGTTGATGTCCGTGGACATCGTCGAGCTCAGCTCGATCTTGGCCTTCTCAGCTCCTTCGCGCAGGCGCTGCAGAGCCATCTTGTCTTTCGACAGATCGATGCCCTGGTCCTTGCGGAACTCGTCGATGATCCAGTCGATCAGCTTCTGATCGATGTTGTCACCGCCGAGATGTGTGTCGCCGTTGGTCGACTTCACTTCGACGACGCCGTCGCCCACTTCGAGGACGGAGATGTCGAACGTGCCGCCGCCGAAGTCATACACGGCGATGGTTTCGTTGTTCTTCTTGTCGAGGCCGTACGCCAGCGCGGCGGCCGTCGGCTCGTTGACGAGACGCTCGACCTTGAGGCCGGCGATCTCGCCAGCGTCCTTCGTGGCCTGGCGCTGCGAATCATTGAAGTACGCCGGCACGGTGATGACCGCGCGGTCGACCTTCTCGCCGAGGTAATCCTCAGCGGCCTGTTTGAGTTTCTGAAGGATCATCGCCGAGATCTCGGGAGGCGAATACTGCTTGCCCGAGACGTCGATGCGGACGTCAGCATTCGGTGCCTTGATGACCTTGTACGGCACCATCTTCATCTCTTCATTCACTTCCTCGAACTTGCGTCCCATGAAGCGCTTGATCGAGAAGACGGTGTTTTCCGGGTTGGTCACGGCCTGTCGCTTGGCGACCTGACCGACGAGGCGTTCGCCGTTTTTCGCGAATCCGACAACGGACGGCGTAATCCGGCTCCCCTCGGCGTTAACGATGACCTTCGGCTCATTTCCTTCCATGACCGCGACAACCGAGTTGGTCGTACCGAGGTCGATGCCGATGATCTTTGCCATAACTATTTCTCCTTTAGTGACTTAGGCCAACTTGAGTCAATCATTATCAACTTTAGTTGTCACTCAAAACCTGAGTCTAGCGTTGTTAATTCCTTGAAAGCAAGGAGTGCGCCCGGTCACTAACGTGTTTATATTGACCGTCGAAGGAGGAGTCCGAAAACCATGTCTCAGTTCCCGTATCAATCTCAGCAGCAGCCCGCCTGGATCGACGGCTCGACCGCCGAGACGCAGATTCGCGTCCGCGCGTTCTTCCGGTCCGTCTACGGGTGGATGTTCGGCGGTCTTCTTCTCACCACCCTGGCCGCCCTTTGGGTCGTCTCGTCCGCGCCGATGCAGCAGCTCATCCTCGGCAACCGGGCGATGCCGTGGGCTCTTTTCCTCGGCGAGATCGGCATCGTCGCGTTTCTTTCGTTCCGCGTCACGAAGATGTCGGCGGCTGCAGCGGCGTCGGCGTTCCTCGTGTTCTCACTGCTCAACGGACTTTCGCTGAGCGTCATCTTCTTCGTCTACACCTCGGCGTCGCTCGTTCAGGCGTTCGCGAGCGCGGCGGCGATGTTCGGCGCGATGGCGGTGTACGGCTCGATCACAAAACGCGATCTGACCTCGTGGGGTCATTTCTTCTTCATGGGTCTGATCGGCATCGTGATCTGCAGTCTGTTGAACATCTTCCTGCACTCGTCCGCGCTTTCCTTCACGGTCTCGATCATCGGCATCTTCGTGTTCCTCGGGCTTACGGCTTACGACAACCAGAAGCTCAAGACGATGGCGCTCGTGAACGGACCAACGGAGAACTTCGCAGTGATGGGCGCTCTCACGCTCTACCTCGACTTCATCAACCTGTTCCTTTTCATGCTGCGCATTTTCGGTTCGCGCAGGAACTAGCACCCTCACCCCTGCTTCGCAGCACCCTCTCCCGATTGCGGGAGAGGGTCGGAGCGAGGGAAATCTACTGAGTGCTCGTCGTCGC
>DASVHS010000091.1:0-1735 GCA_036382495.1 Thermoanaerobaculia bacterium
GATGTTCCGCGCGTACTCGACGTGTTGTTCCGCGTTCGGCCCGATCGGAGATTCGTCAACGCCGTTGCCGACATCCGTGAATTGAGTGGCGGCCGAAAGATCGACGACGTCCAGATCGAATTCGTCAACGGTGGATGGGACGTCAGCCTCGGCGACGAGAAGGCGGTCCGGTTCCGCGAGCTGCCCACATTCCGCGACGCGCTCACGACGCTTTCCGGCTGGGCGCGCGCACAACGCTTCGACTCCGCGAAACTTTCGCCGTCGGTTCTCGGTGCGGCCGACGCGGACATTGCGCGTTTCCGTCCTCGCTTTCTCTTTCACGCCGTGCAGCAAATGGATACGGCCGTGAAAGGCAAATCGCTCGATGCCGCCGGCTATGCGCGAGCCGCGCAAGTGGCGGCATTACTCGCTTCGCAGGGTTACGACGACTTCGATCTCGGCGATCCACTGCGCGGCCGGGCGCTGGCGATGCTCGCGATCGCGGAATCGCGCGACCCTTCGTGTTGTCGCGATACCGAAGCGCTCATCGCATCGGAGCTGGGCTATGAGGCGGAAGCGCACGCGCTTGCGACCGGGCTCGCCGACGGCTACATCAAGTCGTGGATCACCGGCGACGATGCCGGCGCAGTGCACGGTGCCGCTGAAGATGCGCTCGCGCTTGCACGCCGGTTAAAGACCGAGGTCCTGTCGCCGGCCGGCGACCAGAAGGAGTTTCACGGGTCACTCGACATCGAAGCGGGTCCTTATCTTCTCGCCAACGCGTGGGGCGGCAACAACTGGGCCTTCGGCCAGATCATTCAGTCGATGATGCTGCGCTCGATGGACGCCGACGCACCGCAAACGTTCTCGTTTGCGGATGACAGCTCATGGCGTCCGCTCGCTGAGGCCGATCCTGCCGATCTGCTGAACCGTTATGAGTTGCGTCTTCCCGCTTTCGCTGCGAAACGGTCCAGCCGGTCGCTCGACGCGCGCAGCGTGCTCGCGTTCTATGACGCGAACTGGTTTTCGGCGTTGCATCAGCCGTTCGCGCACCTCGTCTTCCAGCAGGGCTCCCTGGAAGGGTCGAAGACCTTCGTCGATTCTCTGCATCCGACGACCGCCACCGGGCAGCAGGTCGTCAACTGGATGTCGCGCTACGTCGCTGCCGATTTCGCGCGTGGCGGCTATTTCGAAAAGGGTGGTCCGGTTTCGCTCGATCTGATCGGTGGCGCGGTGAAGTATCAGCTGTTCACAAAAATCCGCTCATCCGCCGGAGGAAGCAGCCCGAATGTCCACAGCACGGCCCGCGATCTGTTTCCCACATTCGACTCGAGACCGGTCGAGACGTACGACGCCGGCGAGCTCGCCGCCTTTCCGCTCGGCCATATCGAGCGTCGCGATCTCTATCTGAAGTCTGCCCTCGGACGCGCGCCGAACCACTTCTCCGGCGAGCGCATCGAATTCTTCAGTGCCCTCGGTGACAAAGACGGCCTGCGTGCCCTCGCCGCGGACCACAAGGCCTCTGCCTCAGACCGGATGGACGCGCTCGCGCATCTCAGTCAGCTCAGCGACGAAAATCTCGACGCCGCTTACGAGCAGATCTTCATCGACATCGACTATCACGGCGGATGTCTGTCCTGTTTCTTCTATTACGCAAACAGGCACAAGGAGTTCAAGCTCAAGGAGCGCATCGCCAGGACGTACCTCGCGAAGAATCCGAACATGGGCGGGATCGAAGACGCATACGTCAACTCCG
>DASVHS010000092.1:0-2837 GCA_036382495.1 Thermoanaerobaculia bacterium
CGAGAACTGCTGCGACGATCTCGCCGTCTCGGTTTGCGGCGATGCAATCCTCTACGCTCGCGCCCTCGCGCAACTCGAAGAGCTCCGGGCGACCCCGCTGATGGCCGTCGCAGCAAACGGTGGCTCGCTGCTCGACCGCGTACGTCGCCTTGTCGGCGCGCGAACGGATCGTTCTCTGTTCTCGAGCGGCTGGACCGCTGCGGCGGCAATGGCGAGCTTCATCGCGTTGCTCGCCGTCACGACCGCGCCGATCCTTGCTGAACGCCGGCAGACTCCGACTCCGCCACCGACTCCCGGGACACAAGTCGAAGTTCGCGCTCCGCAGGCCACTCCAAAGGCGGAGAAAGACGACCACGACGTCAATGCGGATGAACCGGAAGTCGACGTCGACGGCGACATCGACATGGAAGCTCCGCAAGCGCCGGAACCGCCCGATCCTCCCGACCCACCTGAGCCGGCGATCCTGTCGATTCCGGCGATCGCGCCTCAGGTCAGGATTCACCCCGAGGCGATCGCGCGCGCCGCGCGTCATGGTGCGCGGATGGCGATGGCCGTCGCCGGCGGAGTCGAAGGCGGCGTCCCGGGCGGCGTCTACATCATCGACGACGAACAATCCAAGTCGCCCACGCCTCCGGGAAAACTCTCCGTCGACGAACTCATCTCGTTGCGCGTTCAGGGAGTCACCCCCGAGTACATCCAGCAGATGCGCGATATCGGATTCGGCAGCCTGTCGATTCGCGACATCATCAGTCTGCGTTCCCAGGGCGTAACCCCCGATTACATTCAGAAGATGCGCGCGACGGGACTCGGCGACCTGTCGGCGCGTGACATCGTCAGTCTCCGCGTCCAGGGAGTCACGCCGGACTACGTCAGCGCGCTCCGCTCGGCAGGTGTGCAGATCAAGAGCGTGCGCGACATCGTTTCGCTACGCGTGCAGGGCGTGTCGCCGGAGTTCGTGAAGCAGCTCGCCGCCGCCGGCTACGTCAATCTCACCGTCCGCGATCTCGTCCGCCTCGGCGCGGCCGGCGTCAATGCCGATTTCATCCGCGAAATGGCGAAGTACAAGAAATAGGAGATCCCGGTGAAGAGACTCATCGCAATCGCGTTGTTCTGCGCTGCCCTCGCCTCACCCGCCGCTGCAACCGACCTGCACGGTGCGTGGACCGCAACGACGGACGCGCCTGACCGCGTGCATCTGTTCATGACGACGGGTCCATGGCAGCAGTTCGGTCATTCGTTCGACATTTCGACGCTCGGCATCCAGCCATCCGTGATTCAGGCGACGACGAGCACGCCGGTCACGCTGAAACTCGATCGCGATGCCGGAACGCTGATGCTCGAAGGCACATTCAAGAACGGCGACGGCGCGGGGCAATTCACGTTCGCGCCGAACCGGTCGTATTTCGAATCGATCCGCGCGATGGGGCTGACCGCCGATCTGCCGGACAACCGTACGGATGGCGAGCAACTCTTTTCGCTGGCGGTCATCGATGTGTCGCTCGCTTACATCCGATCGATGCGTGCCGTGTTTCCCGACGCGTCGCTGCGCGAGTTCCGCAAAGCCCGCTCCGTCGGCGTGACTCCCGACTACGTCGCGTCGATGCGCCAGAGCGGATTCGAGATCACGAACCTGCACGATGCCGCGCGGCTCTCCGCCGTCGGGGTCACCTCCGATTACATCCGCTCGATGCGTGCAGCAGGCGTCGACGTCCGCGACGCCCGTGAAGCGACGCGTCTTCGAGCCGTGAACGTCACTCCCGAATTCGTCGCGCAGCTCGCCGGCGCCGGCTACAGAAACCTCACCACCCGCGACCTGATCCGCCTCGCGTCGGTCGGTGTCGATGACCGGTTCATCCGCGACATGTCGAAGTACCGCGATCAGAAATAGGAGATCCGTGTGAAGAGACTCTTCGCGTTCGCTGCGACTTGCACACTCGTCTGCGCCACCTCCGTTGCCGCCGACATTCACGGAGCCTGGACCGCAGAAGTGCAGGACGGCTCGTCGATGCACATGAACCTGACCACGCGCGGCGGGCACAGTAACTTCGGCGAGACGATGGCGAAGGCCGACTTCGCCGGGCTCACAGACGCCGCCATGCGCGCCGCAACGCAGACGCCGGTCACGTTTCAGCTCCCGCGCGAAGCCGGCAACATGGCGTTCGAGGGAACGTTCAAGGACGGATTCGGTGCCGGCCAGTTCACGTTCACCCCGAACCAGAACTACATCGCCTCACTCCGCAGCCTCGGCGTCACGTTCGAGGACAGCGATCGCGACGACCAGCAGCTGATGACGATGGCGATGCTCGATGTCTCCACGGCGTTCATCCGATCGATGCAGGCCGAGGGGTATCGGGTGTCGGCGGAGAAATATTTGTCGATGAGGATTTTCCACGTCACGCCCGAGCTTGTTCGCGAGCTACGTTCCCTCGGCTACGACAAGATCGACGCCGACGACCTCGTCGCGACGCGCATCCACAAAGTCACGCCCGACTACATTCGCGCGATGCGCGCCGCGGGCTATCCGAATCTCTCGCTCGAGAACCTCGTCGCCAGCCGGATTCACCAGGCCACGCCGGAGTTCTTGAGCGAGATGAAATCGCTCGGCTACGCGAACATCGACTTCGATGACCTGATCGCGTTCCGCATCCACCGCGTCACCCCCGACTTCGTCCGTGAACTCCGCACCCTCGGCTACGACAATGTGTCCGCCGATGATCTCGTGACGATGCGCATCCACGGTGTCACTACGCAGTTCATCCGCGAGCTGAAGGACGCCGGCTACGAGCACATCCCCGTCGAGAAACTCATCGACATGCGCATTCACGGAATCGACGCGA
>DASVHS010000093.1:0-6217 GCA_036382495.1 Thermoanaerobaculia bacterium
CCGGCTCGTTCGTCGAGACGTCGATCTCCTGCACCGGGATGGCGATGCTCGGCTGCACCGCGGTGTCGGCGACCGACATGAATCGATCCGTGGTCTGCTCCGACGTCAAGAACACGAGCTCGGTGTCGCCGAGCCGGATGCGGTCGCCGGAACTGAGGCGCACGTCTTTCTCGACTCGCGAGCCGTTGAGGTACGTCCCGTTCGCGCTGCCGAGGTCCTTGAGCACCCAGTTGTTGCCGACGGCGATGATCTCGGCGTGTTTGCGCGAGAGGTAGCGGTCGCGGACCGGGATCGTGCACTCCGAGGCGCGGCCGATCGACACGTTTCCACCGTTCAGCGGCTGCCGGAACGGAGGGAAAAGTGGGGAGTAGACCGTGACCTCTGCTCGAGGTGACAAGGGCTCCATAGGAGTGATGGCGCATTCTAGCAGCGGGGTGTAGGTCGGCCGCTTCGAGCCAAAGAATTTCGAAGTTCGAAGTTCGAATTAAGAATGCAGAATGGGCGCATGTGATTCTTAATTCTTCATTCGAACTTCGAACTTCTTTGTGTAATCACGAGGACTAAACTTTACAAGTGACAGTCTCTCTCATCGCGTCCGATTACTTCCTCGAAATCGAATCCCATTTCTCCACCCGGCGCGGGACTCCGTTCATCCTGAACGCGAAGGACTGGGCGCTGATGAAGAAGTGGTTCGACGACGGGATCCCGCTGTCCGTGGTCATCGAAGCGATCGACAGCGTGTTCGAGAAAAACGAGTCGAGCGGGCGGCGGAAAGTGATCTCGAGCCTTTCGTATTGCCGGCACGCGGTGAAGGAGACGTGGCAGGACCGCCAGGATCTCTATGCCGGGAGCGGTGATTCGGCGCCGGAAGAAAATGTGGGCGGACTGCTCGAAGCACTCGCAGGCGACGTCGAGCGGTCCGCGGCGCCGGGGGAGATCGGCGGCGCGATCGCGACGGAGATCCGCGCGCTCCTTCGCGAGAAGAGCGTTCCGAAGATCGAAGAACGGCTCATCGAAGTCGAACGCGATCTCATGGAACGCATTCTCGCTTCCGTTCCCCCGGATGAGCGCGACGCAATCGTCAAGCCCCTCACCGCGATCGTCGCCGATCTGGACGACAAGACACGCCAGCGGACGTACGAGGCAAACCTCAGGCGCGCGGTGCGGGAGAAGTTCGTGCTGCCGCGATTGACGTTGTTTCGTTAGGGAACCTAGTGCGGCAGCACTTTATCGATGTCGTCGAGCATTGCCGCAGCCATCCTGCCCGGCACCGGCGATTCCGGCGGCGGCGTCGCGGCGCGATCGTTCACTCCGCACGCAGCGAGAACGGCCTCGGCCGGCACTCCCATCGCGCATGGCGCGCCGCGCACCACCAGCAGACGCGCGGCCAGTCGTTCGAGCGTGGCGGCGTTGACCGGGCGCAGCGGAGACACACGTCGCGTCACGGGATCGACGTCGTACAGTCCGATCGCAATCGCGCGGACGATCTCCTCTCGTCCGGGCGTGTCTTCGATATCGATCGCGATCGGCGGAGAGTTGAGGTTCTGATCGAAGCGGACGGAGGTGAGTTTCCAGTAAATGAGCACGGCCAGGTCGGAACGGTCGATCGCGTCGGTCTCGATGGCGCGCTGATATTGCGGCGGCATATTCGCGGCGCTCCAATCCTGCTTGATCTGCTCGAGGCGTCGGGAGTAAGACGGGTCGCGGCGAGCGAGACGGTCGTAGCGGGCGATCGCTTCCTGAAATTGCCCGCGACCGACTTCGATCTCGGCGAGCGCCGCCTGCACTTCCGGCTTGTCGAAGTCGGGTGAGCTCACGATCGGCTCGAGGACCTGCCGCGCTTCTTCGACCGAATGACGTGCGATCAATTTGTTCGCGAGCAGAACGCGAGCGTTGAGCGCGCCGGGATTGATCGTGAGCGCGTCGCGCAACATGAGGATGGCCTGATCGTCCGGCGCGATCTGCGCCGCCGTGAAAACTTCTTCGAAAACGCGGGCCTGCAGGTCGGTGACGCGATCGGCAACGATCGGCGGAGCATCCGGGCGGAGGGCCAGTGCGCGATAAAGGTCGTACGCCGCCCTGGTGCGATGTTCGGCGATCGCGATCTCGGCGTCGTACACGCGCGCGGCGGTGTAGTCGGGCGACTGATCCTCGAGGCGTTGCACGATCGTGCGCGCGTCGACGAGATTGCCCTGCTTCAGGTCGACGACGGCCTCGGCGAGGACGGCAGGCAGGTACTGCGGATTCCGCGTCCGCAAATCGGCCAGCCGCCGCTGCGCCTCCGCGAAATGACCGGCGCGCACCTCGCGCCACGCCGCGTCGAATCGCTTTTCGATGGCCGGTTGTGCGGTTGCGGTGAATCCGACGCGCGGATCGATGACATCGCGATCCTCGGTGGATGGTGCGGCCGCGACCGGCGGCGGTGTCGCAGTCCCTCCGCAGGACATCATGATGAGCGTCATGATGACGAGCGAAAAAAGAATCCGTTTGTTCAACCTCTGACCTCTCTCAGCAGCCGCAGTGCGGCGGCGAATGTGTGTTCCCGTTCAGCCCCGTCGACCCAGTGCACATTCCGCTCCGACCGGAGCCACGTCATCTGGCGCTTTGCATAGGCACGGGTGCGACGTTTCGTCTCCAGAATGGCCGCGACGCGGTCGATTTCTCCGGCCACGACCGCCGCGGCTTCTTTGTATCCGATCGCCGCGAATGGTCTCGCCGACCGCGGATGCCTTTCGAGAAGTGCGGCCGT
Source organism: Thermoanaerobaculia bacterium (assembly GCA_036382495.1). Taxonomy (GTDB): domain Bacteria; phylum Acidobacteriota; class Thermoanaerobaculia; order Gp7-AA8; family Gp7-AA8; genus DASVHS01. The sequence goes on from DASVHS010000093.1 coordinate 2,750, forward strand.
CTCGTCGACGAGTCCGGTACGGTACATCTCTTCGACGCGTGCGTCGAGACGCCCGACGAGCACCGCGCGATCGACCTGCAGTCCGATCTTCAGCGACGGAAGCTCCACGTCACTCTCGCTCCCGGGCCGCTCGCGCGACGAGATCGGTTTCCCGCTGGCGATCCACACTTCGAGCGCGCGTTCGACGCGATGGCGGTCGGGCGGAGGAATCCGTGCCGCGCTCGTCGGATCGACGCGCGACAACCAGCGGTGCAGGCGCGACGGCCCTTGCGGAGTGGCGGCGATCCGGTGGAGCCGCTCGCGAACGAAAGCGTCCCTCCCGGGCATTTCAGGAAGTCCGGAGAGCAAAGCGCGCAGGTAGAAGAACGTTCCGCCGGCGAGGATCGGTGTTTTCCCGCGTCGCGTGATTTCGTCGCACACGACGCGCGCCTTTCGTGCGTAATCCGCCGCGTTGAATTCTTCTGCGGCGTCCGCGATATCGAACAGATGATGTGGCACCGCACGCCGATCCGCTTCAGACGGCTTGGCCGTGCCGACATTGAATCCGCGATAGATCTGCATCGAGTCGCAGTTGACGATCTCGCCGCCGGATGCGAGAGCGAGACGCAGCGCCAGCTCGGATTTGCCGCTGCCCGTCGGGCCGGCGATGACGACGAGACTCACCGGAAGCGCGTGTTGTGCGTCTTGCGGTCTTCGCGGTCCAGCATTCCGCGCAGGTGAGGCTTGCAGTAGATCTGCCCGTCCGGAATGGCGGCGTTGCAGACCCGGCAGTGCGGGGACTTGTGAAGGACTTTGCCCGCGGTCCTGCCGAACAGGCGCATGACGAGTCCGACGATGAAGAGGGCCGCGCCGAGGTACATCACCTGCTGAACGAGGCCGACGCTGACGAGCTCGGCGAACGGCGAATTCGTAATCGAAGTGTCCAGCACGTAAAGGGCGAGGGAAAGGATCAGAATCCAGAGGCCGAGTCGGAGGATTGTGATCGCCATAAGAGGGGTCCATCCACTGTAGGCGCGCTATCGGGGGGTGTCAAATTGTGGCCGGCAGATCACACGAGGATCGATGTCGACGTCGATCGCGCCGTAGCGGTCGATTCGCCAGACACGGATGTGTCGTGCGGACAATGACTTGAGCACGCTTTCGTGAGGATGACCGAACCAGTTGCGCGCGCCGCAGGAGATCACCGCGATGCGCGGGGCGGCGGCGTCGAGTAGCGCCGCGGTCGAGGAGCTCCGGCTGCCGTGATGCGCGACTTTGAGGATGTCGACCGGGCGGATCCGCGGCGATAGCTCGGACTCCGCTTCGCGTTCGATGTCGCCGGTCAGCAGCAGCGAGCGTCCGCGCGTATCGACGCGCACGACGATCGAGCTGTTGTTCTCGGCCGCGCGGCGAATCGCGTGCGTGACGGTGAACGCGTCGAGGTGCAGTTCGCCGGCGGTCGCTGTTGCGCGATCTCGAACGAGTCGTACCGGCGTGCCGCGATCGCGGATCGCGTCGAGCATCATCTGCGCGCACTCGCCGCGAAATCGCCGCGGGTTCAGCCAGACTTCGCCAACGCGAAGCTGCTCGATGACGGCGGGAAGTCCTCCGCAATGATCCGGGTGCGCGTGGCTGAGGATGACGATGTCGATCTTGCGCACGCCCCGATCGACGAGCATCGGCAGAAGAACGGTCTCACCGAATCGCGGATCCTCGCTTCGCCCGCCGCCATCGATGAGGACGTTGTGGCTTCCGGAACGAAGCAGAATCGAATCGCCCTGGCCGACGTCCAGAAACGTGACGTGCGGATGCGGCGTCGAGCGCAACGAGACGTGACGGACGATCGCCGCGGATGCCGGAATCGCGAAAAGCGCGGCGATCGCGATCGCACGCCGCTTTCCATTCAGCAACGCGATGGATGCAACGGCAGCGATGAGCGCGATCGCGAGTGTCAGCTGTTGCGGCGCGGCGAAGAATCCCGAAAACGGGGACGATATGTTGTTCAGCCACGAGCAGAGCGCGTTGAGAACAGCGATCAGTCGAAGAAGGAGCGTCAGCTCGGTCACGCAGAATGCCGCGCCCACGACCAGCATCACGAAGATGATCGGTGTCAGCAGGACCGTCATGACGGATCCGCCCAGAGCGAACTGATGGAAGTGGAACAGAGTGAGAGGCGTGATCACGAGCTCCGCCGCGGCTGCGTATCCGATCCAGCGCACGCGCGTCGCCATTGGTTTGCCGATGAAGATCAGTGCGCCGGCGCCCGCGTATGTCAGATGAAACGCGGGATCGGCGATGTCGCCGGGGACGAGAATCAAACGCGCCAGCGCGGCGACGCACCACAAATTCTCGAATGAAGTCGGTCGCTTCAGGATTCGCGAGAGCGCGTACAGCGCGATGCCGACGCTCGATCGCGACACCGAGGCTGTCGGTCCGATGAACGCAGGCGCCAATGCGGCGAATGCGAGCAGCGACCAGTCCGACACGCGCGGCGCGCCCGCCCATCGCAAAGCGAATGCGATCAATCCCGCGGCCAGCGCGATCTGCAGTCCGGAAAAGACGAGGAGATGATAGGTGCCCCCGCGCCTGAAGTTCTGCTTCGCGTCGTCGGACAATCGCTCGCCGCGTCCGAGGACGAGTGCCTCGATCATCGCGACTTCCTGCGGATACATCGGCGCGTAGCGGTTCAGGCGTTGCTCGGCGAGACGATTCCACGTCGACGGCGCCAACGTCGAAATCGTTCCGTGATACGACAACAGGCGTGGCGATTTCACGGAGAGGGTGTATCGGCCGCCATCGAGACTTCGCAGCATTCCCTGCGCTTCGACGAATTGTTCGCGCCCGATCGCCTTCGGCTCGAACCGGGCGTAGATCGTGACCGGCTCCGCGATCTCGACGCCGTCGCTCGTGAATCGACTGCAGCGCAGGAAGTGGACGTGGTCGTGCGCGCTCCAGTCGCTCGAGATCGGTGCCTCGATCGTCGCGAATCGATCGAGACTCACTTCGACGCGATCGCCCGCATGCCCGGCTCGAATCGCTCCAAGTGCGAAGAACGCGATGGCGATCGACGCGCGGCGGCTCCATCGCCAGATGAGCGCGGCGATGACCGCGAACGCGATCGCGTTCGACGCGATCAGCAGTCCGCAGATGAAGGCGAGCAGGGGAAGTGCGGCCGGTGCTTCATCGTGCACGCTCGAAGGAAGCGAGGGTCTCGACGTGGTGCGTGTTGGGGAAGAGGTCGAGAAGGTCGAGCGTGGTGATACGCCAACCCGACGCGGTCAGCCGGCTCGCGTCGCGTGCGAAGGTTACCGGATCGCACGACAGATAACAAACCATCTCCGACGCTTTCTCGCCGACCGCGCGCACGACTTCCTGCCGGGCACCGGCGCGCGGCGGATCGAGAAAGATGAGATCCGCTTCCGGAATGTGTGCGGCCTGCTGTTCGACCGGCGACTCGACGACCACGACGTTCGCGGGCACGTTCCGCCG
>DASVHS010000094.1:0-1573 GCA_036382495.1 Thermoanaerobaculia bacterium
CGACGAGGATCGACGCCGGCATGTGAGTCGGAGTGGCGGCGGGCCGCGGCGGTGCGAAGAAGAAGCACGCCACGATGATCGCGAAGAATGCGCCGATCTTGATGAAGCCGGTGATCTCCTGCGTCGTGCTTCCCCATGTCACGCTGCGCCATTGCAGAAGCGCGAACAGAATCGTTGCGCACAACGCGATCGCGACGACGCGTCCGGCGAGCGCGGGAACGAGCGCGGCGGTGTATTCGCCGATGACGATCGATACGGCTGCTGTCGTGCCGCATGTCGAGATCCAGTCGCTCCATCCGACGATGAAACCGGCGTAATCGCCGAGCGCGCGGCGCGCGTAGACATACTGCCCGCCCGACTCCGGCAGGAGCGTTCCCAGTTCCGCGATGCACAACGCGCCGAGGAACGCGTAGAGACCGCCGAGGATCCAGACGGAGAAGAAGAGGATCGCGTTCGGAAGTTGCGCCGCGACTTCGCCGGGCGTCCGCAGAATGCCGGCGCCGATCGTGTTCCCGACGATCACCGTCACACCGAACGCGACGCCGAGGACCTGACGGAGCCGCGAGGAGTCTGCGTTCACTTCGGTGAAGGAGCGCGTTGATAGGTCGTCACGACGAAGTCGTCACCGGGCCGTGTCGCGAAAACGGCCGGCCGTTTTTTCAATCCCTCCGTGCGTCCTGCGAACGGGAACGCCATGCTGATCTTGAGCGTGTCGCCATCCAGAACGTAAATGCCGGGGAGCGAGATCATTCCCTGAGCAAGCTGATGCATCAGATTGATGTGTTTCGGGTCCGTCAATGGATCGATCGTGAACTTCGATGACGATTCACCGGCGGCGGGCTTTTCCACCCATCGCGCGAAGCGGATCGAGACCGCCGGTCCGGCTTTCCTTCCTTCGATCGCCTTGCCATCGGCTTCGAGACGAACCGGCACCCACTTGCCCTGGAGCCGTCGCAGCTCGGACTCGATCGGATCGTTCTGGGCGGCGATCGCGGCCGCTTTCGCAGCATTTGCTTCGCGCTGCGCGGCGCTGTCGGCGGGCGCGACCGCTCCGGCACGTTGAAATGCATCGGCCGCCGACTTCGGATCGAGTGCCGCCCGGTACGCGTTTCCGATGCTCAGCCAGATGAGCGATTCGTTCTCGGGACTCGTCGGCGTCGCGGAGAGTTTCTGAAGGAGTGTGATCGCGCGCGCCGGATCATCGTCGCGCACAAACGTGAATGCTGACAAAGCCTCCGCAAGTTGCGCCGGACTTTTGTCACCACTCTGCAGCGCCGCTTTACGAGCCTGCTGGTACGCGGTGCGCGCCTGATCCGTCAGGCCCAGATGGCTGTATGTGTTGCCGACGAGCAGGTTCGCGTCGACATCCTTCTTCGCGTCGAGCAGCTCTGCGGCCCGGAGAAACGCCGGCGCGGATAGCCGAACCTGCGCCATCGCGTCGTAGAACACATCAAACGGTTTCGCCCCGACCATGCGAACGCGTTCGCGCTCTTCCGGATCAAAGACGATGTAAGTCGGCATTGCGTCCACGCGATGCGTCAGCGGAATCGCGCTCCGATCGACATCGACGCGC
>DASVHS010000095.1:0-10932 GCA_036382495.1 Thermoanaerobaculia bacterium
GACGCCGCCGCCGCAACGCTGATCGTCCGCGCCGGCCGCCTGCTCGACGTCAATACGGGAACGTATTCGAACGACCAGGGAATCGTCATCAACGGCAACCGCATCGAGTCGGTCGGTCCGTTTCAACCGATCGACGGCACGAAGGTGATCGACCTCAGCGCCTACACCGTCCTTCCCGCCTTCGCCGACTGCCACGCTCACCTCCTCGGCAACCTGAATGATTTTTCCGCGACCGGATATCTGCGCATGTCTTCGGCGGAAGCGACGATCTGGGGCGTTCACAATCTGAAAGGATGGCTCGACCACGGCTTCACCACCGTCCGCGGCGCCGGCGAACCGGACCTCGGCTACGGACAGTTCGCGCTTCGTGACGGCGTCGCGAAGGGGTTCATCACCGGCCCGCGCATTTTCTCGGCGGGAAACTTCGTGTCGATCACCGGAGGTCACGGCGACGCCGACGCGCTCGCACCCGATCAGGCGCTGCAGCGACGTCCGAACATCGCCGACACGGTCGACGAAGTGGCGGCGGCCGTGCGGCGCGATCTCAAATACGGCGCGGACTGGATCAAGTTGATGGGCACGGGCGGCATCCTCGATCCGTTCAGCGACTACACGCGCCAGGAGTTGAGCGACGAGCAGATGGCGAAAGCGGTCGAAGTCGCGCACCGCGCCGGCCGCAAAGTCATGGTCCACGCCGAAGGCACCGTCGGAATCAAGGCGGCGGTCCGCGCCGGCGTCGATTCCATCGAGCACGGAACGATGCTCGACGACGAAGGCGCGACGCTCATGCAGCAGCGAGGCACGTGGCTCGTGCCGACGCTCTACACGTTCCAGAACGGCGTCGAAGAAGGCCAGAAGAGCAACATGGAGCCGGTGATGCTCGAGAAATCGCGCTCGATCATCAGCGCGCAGGGGCCGGCGTTCAAACGCGCGCTCGATCATCACCTGCACATCGCGTTCGGCCTCGATATGGATCCGTCATATCTGCCTCGGGAGTTCGAATCGCTCGTGAAGGGTGGGATGACGCCGCTGCAGGCGATTCAGACCGCAACCGTGAACGCGGCGGAGCTTCTCGGCCACACGAACGACTTCGGATCGATCGCGAAAGGGAAATTCGCCGACATCATCGCGGTCAGCGGCGATCCGCTCGCCGACGTCAAAGTCCTCGCCTCGGTTCCCTTCGTGATGAAGGAAGGTGTGGTCGTCAAAGACGAGCGGCGGTGATTTAACCCCATGTCATGTGTGCGGCATGGCCGCCGCACTCCAGATCAGCGCAGTTTGTTGAGCTGTTCCTTCGCGGCGGCACGCACGCGCATGCTCTCGTCGCCGCTGGCCAGCGGCTGCAGCTCCGCGACAGCACTCTTCCCGGCGAGCTTTCCGTAAGCAGGAATCGCCGCGACGATCGCCTCTTCCTTCTGATCGGGACGCATGCCCGGAACGCGATTCAGCATCGAGCGGTCGAGCATCGCGCGCAGAACCGGCTCGGCGTTCCGATCGCCGAATCTTGAAAGCGACAACGCGGCATTGAATCGGATGTCCGCGGTCTGGTTGTTCAACGCCTGCTCGAGCACTGGCAGCGCACGCTTGTCGCCGAGCGCGCCGAGAGCATAGACCGCAGTCTTGCGCACATCCTTGTCCTCGTCGTTCGTCGCATCGATCACCGCGGGGACCGAATCGGGGTCGTGCAGCTCCGCGAGCGCGATCAGCGCGTAGATGCGCGTCTCGACGACCGGGTCCTTCAACGCATCAATCAACGCCGGCACAGCGCGCCGGTCGCCGAGTTTGCCGAGGACGAGGGTGAGGTACTGGCGGATGCGGGGATCGTCGTTTTTCGACGATTGATAAACGTCGAGGACCTGACTGACGAGGTTCGGGTACCGCTTCGCCTCGCCACGCTTGATCGATTTCGACAGCTCGTACGCCGCCTGAAACTTGCGATGACTGCTGCCGCTGCGGATGTCGTTGAGGTAATCGGGAATGGCCTGCTCGTTCGAAGCGAGCTTGCCGAACAGCAGAAACACCGCGACGCCGATCATCACCACGCCGAGAGGGAAAACGACGAATTGGAAAAGGATCGTGCGGGGAGAATCTTTGGGGAGGTCGGTGGGGAGATTCGTCATCGATGATCAAGAATTTCGAATTTCGAAGTTCGAATGAAGAATTAAGAATTGCCTGGTTCTTAATTCTTCATTCGAAATTCGAACTTCGAAATTCATCTTCCGGTGCCGGATACAACAAAATCGGGCAGGTACCCCTTCAACTGCGTGGGCGCATTCGGCACGACGATCGCGTCCTTGTCGCAGACGGACTCGCAGAGACGGCAGGCGACGCACTTCGCTTTGTCGACGAGCGCGACTTTGTAGTGGTTCGCGATCGTCTCGTCGTGCGCGTCGACCATCGCGATGCATTCGAACGGGCAGATATCGACACAGAACTCGCATCCCGTGCACAGCTCGTTGATGACCTCGGCCTTCGGGATTTCCTTCGGCTTCACGCGCGGGATGAACTCGCCGTGCTGGTTCTGGATCGCGTCGACCGGACAATAGATCCCGCACACCGAGCAGTCGATGCAACGCTCAGGGTGGATGTAGTACTGGCCCTTGGTCTCGCCCCAGATCGTGTTCGTGGGGCACTTGACCTCGCAAACACTGCATCCGATGCACTTGTCGGTAATGAAATGTGGCATTTGTGGCGCGCTCAGTGTACCGGAGCCGTCAAGTCTGTCGCGTCCGCGACGAGCGCTCTCTCGTTCGACAACAGCGGCCGCACGGTTTTCACTCCGCGCAAGACAGTTAACTCCGGCGCAGAACGCTCGCCGAACCAGAGAAACGGGACGGACGGCAATTCGCGCGGATCGGCCGGCGTGGTCGCACGCCAGCCCGGATGCTGCGCCTGTTCGGCGGGCCACGCGACGACGGGTCGATTCAACGCGGTCACTGCCTCGAGATAGCAGTAACCGGTCGCGACGATCGGCTCAGCCGACGCATGGTGTTGCAGCGCAAGCGCGGCCTGGCGATAGGGATCGAGCGGACGGCGCTCGTGATCGATGACGCCGATCGCGATCGATACCGCGCCGAGGATCGCCAGAGGGATCGCGAATGTGCGACGCCACGCCGGAGTCCACAGGAAGAGCGAGTGACCCAGCCAGAGCGTCAGCGGTCCGGCAATCACCGCTTCGAATCGCATCGGAAAGTAGATCGGCCTGCCGATGACGTGAAACACGACGACGAGCGCGAGAGGAACGAGCACCGCCGGCGCGAACCGCATCGACCGCGAGAGCGCAGCGATCAGCACGACGAGCGCAATCAACGCGACCGCAACCGGCGCTCCCGCGAACAACGCGTACGGATACGCCCCGGCGAACGAGAGATTCGTGAACGGCGCGAACAGCGACTCGCGATTCCATCTCATGGCCTCGGCTGGCTGCTTCGTGGCGAGGATGAAACCGGGAAGGAAGAGAAGAATCGCAAGGCAGAATGAATAGATCGAACGACGGCGCGGCGCTCCGATGAGCAACAGCGGGAAAAACAAAACCCCGTAGTAATGAGCATGCGCGGCCAGAGCAAATGAAAACGCCGCGAGCAAGTACTTCTTCGAATCCACCGCGAGCACGCCGATCGTCACAAACATCGCGCACAACGCGTACGCGCGCGCATCGACCGCGAAAAGCGCGGCCGGCGGATACAACGCCAGCAACACACCGGCGAGCAGTGACCGTCGGGCCACAAGAGCAAACTGAATCGTCGCGAAGACCAGCGACAGCAGCCGCAACGCCACGATCGAATCGAATCGCGCGATGAAGTAGTAGAGCGGCGGACCGGAATCATGCAGAAGGTTCGGCACGATGTGCGACATCGGCTGGCGCGCCATCCAGAGCGTGAACAGTTCGTCGAAGAAGGGGGGGCGGGAGACGAGTAACGCGACTCGCGCGACGAGAAAGATCAGCGTGATGGCGACGAAGGATGAAGGCTGAAGGCTGAAGGCTGAAGGGCGATGGCTTGAATCATCCTTCATCCTTCAGCCTTCATACTTCAGCCTTCGCTCACACGGTCGGCAGCAGTTCCGAAATCGTCTTGATGAGGTGTGACGACTGGATCGGCTTGGAGATGTAGGCGTTCGCTCCCAGGGCCAGGCCGCGCTCGCGATCCTCTTCCGCACCCTCGGTCGTGATGATGATGATCGGGATGTTGCGCAGCTGGTTGTTCTGCCGCACCAGCGAGACGAGCTTCAGGCCGTCCATCACCGGCATGTTGATGTCGGTAAGGATCAGGTCGATCTTGTCGGGGCCGGAGAGTTTCTTCAATGCGTCGACGCCGTCGACCGCCTCGATGATCTTCGCGTTCCGGAATCGCTTGAGCGAAAACGAGATCAGCTGCCGCATCGTCGGCGAGTCTTCGACTACGAGAAAGTGCGCGTTGTCCATCAGTTCGTCGTCAGCAGGTCGAGGAAGCTCTGGATCGTGTTGAGCTTTCGTTCGGACTGCGAGTAAAGCTTCGAGGCAAAAATCGAGGTCGCGGCATGGGCGGCCAGCAGCGAAAACAATTCGAAGTCGACTGCCGTGAATGCTTCCTTCTGCTGGAGGAGCTTGTAGATGACGATGAGTCCGATCACGTGCTCCTTGATCTTGAGAGGTATGGCCGCCAGCGGGCGTTCGATCGTGATCGAGTCGGCGCCGGCGTCGTCGTTGATGTAGTAGTTCTGCCCGCTCTTCGCGGCCTCGCCGAGAAGACCCTCGCCGAGGCGGATGGAGATGCGCTCGACGGCGGGGAGGACGTCTTCGCCTTCCGAAGCGATCGCGCGCAGTTCGTTCGTTTTCTCGTCGAGCAGGAGAATCGCGAAGACTTCCGCGCCGACAAGGTTGATGACGATCTCCTGGACGATCTGGATGACTTCACGGAAGTCGAGCGTGGAGTGGAGCTGGTACGACGCGACATAGAGGTTGGCGAGGTTGTTGTTCTGTTCCTCGATTTCCATGTATCGGCTCGCGAAGTCCTTGTTTTCTTCTTCCACTTCGAGATAACGCTCCTGCATCCGCTGATTCTCCTCAGCGAGGACCCGAACCTGGTCGCGCAACCGCTCCAGCTCCTCCGCCGAGAGACCGGACTGTTCCGTTTCGAGCTCGGCCACCCGGTACCGCAAACGCCGATTGTCGCGAAGGAGCTCCTCGGTGAACTCCTTCCCTTTGTTGAATAACTCTAGAAATTTTTCAGCCTTCGATTCGTCGCTCATCCTCGCCCGGACCTGCCTAAATCTAACACGAACAGGGTCATACCCCGCCGACGCACAGCCGGCGGATCGCCGGAGCAATGTCGTGGAGCGGCAGAACTTCCATCACCGCTCCGGTTTTTACGGCCGCGTTCGGCATTCCGAAGATGATGGCGGTCTCCGACGATTCCGCGATCGTTTTGCCGCCGCGACCGCGGACGTCCGGCAGCCCGCGCGAGCCGTCGTCTCCCATTCCAGTCAGGACGACCGCGACGAGATGGTCGCCGCACGCCTCGGCCGCGCTCCGGAACAGCTGGTCGATCGACGGCGCGTAGAGATCGGCCGGGCGAGGCGACGTCACGCGGAGGTACAGACCGTCGGCGCCTCTCTTCACTTCGGTCTGCTGACCGCCGGGCGCGATGTAGACCGTCCCCGGCTTGATCGGCTCCCAGTCTTCCGCTTCCTTCACGTCATAGGCACTGAGGCGATTGACGCGTTCCGCAAAAAGGCGTGTGAACGTGGGCGGCATGTGCTGCGCGACGACGCACGCGAGCGGAAGCTTCTGCAACGACTCGAAGAGATGCTGGAGCGCGGGCGGTCCGCCGGTCGACGCACCGATGACGACGAGCTCGATGCCGCCGGCACACGTCTCCATATCGCCGGCGGTCTTTTCCTTCTCGGCCGCTTCTTCGTGAGCGAGCCGGGCAAGGTTGTCGAGCCGCACATCGGCGACCTGCAGGACTTTCGCGACGAGGTCCTGCTCGATTTCGAGCAGTTTCGTCGAGACGCGCCCACCCGGCTTGACGATGAAGTCGAGCGCACCGAGCTCCAGCGCCTTGAACACGCTCTTGTCGCTCGACCGTGACGACACGACGATGACCGCCGTCGGCCGGTTGGCCATGACCCAGCGCAGAAACGAAAAGCCATCCATCACCGGCATCTCCAGATCGAGCGTGATGACGTCCGGCTTCATCCGCAGCACCTGCTTGATGCCGTCCTCGCCGTCGACCGCCGAGCCGACGACCTTGATGTGCGGATGAGTCTCGAGCATCCGCGAGATCGTCACACGGTTGTACGCGGAATCGTCGATGACTAAGGCTTTGATCATTCCTGGAGCGATGTCATTCCGAGCGCCGCAGAGCGCGAGGAATCTGGGCGGCGGGCCGCGCCATGATCCCCCGCCCAGATTCCTCGCCGTCTTCGCGGCTCGGAATGACAAGCGCGCACCGTCTCACTTCTGATAGACCATGTCGTGCTTGAGATGCCGGAGCCTGAATTGCGTTGAGAGTGAGATCAACGACTCGGAATGACCGAGGAGAAGATAACCGCCCTCGGACAGGCGCTGATAGAAATTGTTGATCACCGTCTTCTTCGATTTGTCGTCGAAGTAGATGATCACGTTGCGGCAGAAAACCACATCGAGAGTGCCGAGGAGTGAGACGCGGGCTTCGTCGTAGATGTTGAGGCGGCCGAATGACACGCGGTTGCGGATGTCGTCGTTGATGCGCCAGGCGCCGTCAGGCTCGCGCGTGAAGTACCGGTCGCGCGTCGTGGCATCCGTGGTGCGGAACGCGTTCTCGCGGTAATGACCCTTGCGCGCCTTCGCCAGAACATTCTGGTTGATGTCGCTCGCGAAGATCTCGAACGATGCCGATCGGTACATCCCCGCCTCGGTCAGCATGATGGCGATGGAGTACGGCTCCTCGCCCGACGAGCAGCCGGCTGACCAGATGCGGACCTTCCTGACCGCCTTGCGCGACAGGATCTCGGGCACGATCTCTTCGGTGAATGCCGCGAGCTGCGCGGGCTCACGAAAGAAATACGTCTCGTTCGTCGTGACGAGATCGAAGATCTGGTCGTACTCCGCCTCAGCGCGCGGGTCGTACTGCAGAAAGTAGAAGTATTTCTGGAACGAGTCGAAGTTCAGTTCGCGCGCACGCGGCGAAAGCCGTTTCTGCAACAGGTACTTCGACGAGTCGGCAAAGAACATCCCGCTGCGGTTGTAGATCTGCTCCCGAAGTTGCCGGAAGACATCGTCGGGCAACTCCAGGTGATGGTTCAGCGAGAGGTTGAACGAGGTCACTGTTGTTTCATCGACTGCAAAATGGCCGCAATCACGACTTCGCGCCGGCTGTCCGCGGTGCGCCACGCTTCTTCGAGCAGATCGCGATAGAGATCCTTGTGTTTGACGAACACGTCGGAGACATCGTCGAGGACGGTGGCGCTCTCCATCGCTTTGAAAAGATGCGGGAACGACGAACGATCGGGGATGCGGTCGAGCGCATGAACCGCCGACTGCTGCACGTACGGATCGGGATCCTCGAGCGCGCGGTGGAGATACGACAGGGCGTCGCGATCGGCGCGCATGCCCAGTGCCGTCACCGCTGCGGCACGGATGCGCCAGTCGGTATCGAACAGCGCGCCGACGAGCCGCTCGAACACGTCCATGCCGGGCACACGCGACAATGCCAGCATCGACGCGCGGCGGACCTCCATGTCCTCTTCGCCGAAAACGTCGAAGAGGATTTCCTTGACGACCGCGTTCTCGGATTTGCCGAGGGCTTCGATGACGGCGATGCGAACGGGGGTCAGGTCGCTCTGGAGATGCTTCATGAGCGGCTGGATCGCGGTCGTGTTGCGATATTCACCGAGCGCCTGCGCCGCGGCGGTGCGGATCCAGATGTCGTGATCCTCGAGGGAGCTGATCAGCGGCGCCAGTCCCGTTTCGGGGCGCAGGCGTACGACCGCGTTGATCGCCGCGAGCCGGACCGCGGTCGATTCGTCGGCGAGTGACAGCACGATCTGTTCGGCAAACCGCTCCTCGCCGAACCGGCCCATGAGCGACACCGCCTTCTGGCGCAGCACGGCATCGCTGTCCTTCGACGCGAGCAGCCGCTCGTCGTGATAGCCCTCGCCCTGGATCGTCACGAACAGCGACAACGAATTCAATTTCAGCGGAACCGAGGGCGCCTGCAGGAGTCTGCGGATCTTCGTGAGGACTTCCGGTTTGATCGCGGGCAGTTTCTCGACGAGCGCGATGATCGAGTTCATCGCCGCCTGTTGCGACGGAACGTCGGCGTCGTCGAGCTTCGCCAGCAGGAAGTCGATCGCCGAGCCGTCGGGAATCTGGCCGAGTGTCTCGATGGCCAGGCGGCGGATCATTGGATTGTCGTGGTCGAAGAACGGGATGATGTTCGGGATCGCCTCGCGCGCACCGAGAGCGTTAACGACGCGCAGCAGCAGCGCGACGATCTCATCCTCCTCGGCGACCGCGAGCGTCTGCAGGACCGCCTGCATCGCGCCCGGCCCGAAATCGATCAGTCCCTGCGCCGCGACTTCGGCGCTGTCCGGCTCCTGCAGATATTCGAGCAGGAGGGGCAGCGCGCGTTCGTCCGCCGACCAGCCGAGAAACTTGAGGATGAACGCTTTGACGTCGCGCTTCGGAGTGCTGCGCAGATGATCGATGAGCGGCACGATCTTCTCTCGCGGGAACGCCTCGCGGAACTTACGCTGAATGAACGGCCGCTCCACCTGCTCGACCACCTTCGGCTTCGACGCCTCGGCAATCCGCACGAGCGCGCGCAACGCCGTCAGGTTGAGCTTCTCCTCGTCCGCGATGATCTTCAGCAGGAAGGTGACGGTGCCGACATCGGCGATCTTTCCGATCGACTCGAGCACGGGCTTGTGCAACGCCTTTTCCGGGTAGAGCTTGAGGATCGACGGAAGCGCAGCGCGATCGCCGATCTCCCCGAGCGCTTCGACGATGTGGAACTTCAGCCAGAGATCGGTCCCATCACCGAGCATCGCGATGAGAGGAGGAAGCGCTGCCGCTTCGCGATACTTTCCGAGCGATGAGATCGCCGACGACGCGACATTCAGATCCTTCTCGTGCTGCAGCAGCTGCACGAGGATGTCGAAGCCGGCCGGACTGCGGAGATCGCCGAGCAGGTTGACGAGCGACAGGCGCACATCGACGTCGGCCTCGCTGCGCAACCGCTGCACGATCGGCCCGATCGCATCCGTCCCGACCCGAATCAACGCCTCGGTAGCGGAGTTGCGCTTCCCTGCGTTTTCATCGTCGGCGAGAGCGTCGATGAGGCCGCGCACGATTTCTCCCGATGGCTCGCGGACGAAACCATCGACGATCGTCTTGCGCACGCGCCAGTCACGATCGCCGAGCATCTCGAACATGAGCGCGAGATCGCGCGAAGCAGATGCCGCGACGGCGTAGGCAGCCTTCTGGCGCGCGTCGGGATCGGCGGAACGAGCCTGTTCGAGGAAGTTCATAGCGCTGTCATTCCGAGCGCCGAAGAGCGCGAGGAATCCGGGCGGGGGAACGCCTGCCCCCAGATTCCTCGCTGTCTGCGCAGCTCGGAATGACCCCTCATCATGCCTTCACCTTCAACTCGTCGCGCTTCATCTGCACGAACTGCTGCATCGTCTCGGCGAAGATCTCCGTGTCACGGCGGACGCGCAGCGGCACGCGGGAGTCGTAGTATTCGCGCCCTTCATTGATCTGGTCGTGAAGGATCTCGAAGAAGTTGTTGTCGCGGATCGATTTCTCGACCTTCTCGGGGTGATAGATCACGATGTCCGACAGGATGAGACGCGCCAGGCGGCGAGCGTCCTCGTATTCGCGCGGCTCGGCCGGCGCCTCCTGCGTCTTGTGGTCCGGAAACAGGTGCTGAATGATCTGGCGAAACTCTTTTTCGGGGATCTGTTCCTCGATGTATTCGTCCGCACCGTAGAGGTTCGTCGGATTCGCGCGGAAACGATTCGCGCGGAACAGCGCGCCGATGAGGATCACGCGCGTGTGACCGAGCGAGGTGTCGGCCTTGATCTCTTCCGACACTTCCACGCCGAGCTTGCCCTTGAGATAGACGTTGACGATGGCGAGGTCGGCGTGCGTGCGGCGGACGTAATCGAGCGCGGGGTCGCCGGTCTCGAAGAACTCAACGTCGAATCCAACGCGGCGAAGCTGGGCGCCGAGGAAGTCGCGGAACGGTCGAGGCTCGTCGGCGATGGCAGCGGTCCGTCGTTTCTTCTTTGGAGCGGCGCTCCCCTCGGGCGCGGGCAGGCGGTCAGTGGCGGCCGCGACTCCGCTGAACGCGCCGGAACGCGGCTTGAGCACCATCTGATTCGCGCACGACGGGCACGCCACGCGCACGGGTTCCGTGAGCGGCAACTTCACCGCCGCGCGGAATTTCGCCCCGCACTGTTTACACGTAAGTTCCATGAAGAACGACTCCGAGCAACTTCTCCAGATCGAGCAGCATCGTCAACGCGTCGCTGTGACGGAACACTCCGCGCACCGATTCATCCTGCTCACTCGTGTGCACGACGGGATGAGCGTCCACCGCGTCCGCATCGATTTTGACGACACGCAGAACGCGGTCGACGACAAAGCCCATGTTCTCATCCGCGATCTCCACCACGATCACGCGCACGTCCGGTCCATTCGCACCGGCTGCACGATGCCGCAGACGCGATCGCGCATCGATGAGCGTGACGATCATCCCGCGCAGCGAGATGATGCCGACAACGGAAGCATCCGCATTCGGCACGCGCGTGACCGGCCGGGGCGTGACGATCTCGACGACGTGCTCGATGTCGATCGCGGAAAGCTCGCCGGCCATCTCGAACATGAGCAGCTCGAGCTGGACGGGCGCCGGCGCCGTTTCCTGTTTCTGCGTGGCGCGGCGCCGGCCGGCGGTGGCCAGGAACTCG
>DASVHS010000096.1:0-8001 GCA_036382495.1 Thermoanaerobaculia bacterium
CAACCAGGCGCCGCAGCCGACGTTTGCAACGCGCACGATCGAGACGACGATCCGGCTCAAGGATGGTGAGACGAATTTCCTGGCCGGACTCATTCAAGTCAACAAGGAAGCGAGCTCCGCACAGACACCATTCCTCGGCGATATCCCCTTCATCGGACGTCTGTTCAACCGCGATCACAAGGGCGAGACGCGCACCGACCTCGTGCTGACGATGACGCCGCACATCATCCGCATCCCCGACATCACCGAAGACGACCTCGCGCCGATGTGGGTGGGCACGACGAACAACCTGACGTTCCGCGGAGTCACGCCGCGCATCGAGTCGCAGACCTCGAGCGATCCGTTCACGCCGGCCGTGCGCGGGCCGTATCAAGCGCGTGCTCAGTCCAGTCCTGCACCGGCTCTCGATGTGGACGGAAATCCGATCACCAGCAACGCCGCGCCGAACGCGGCGACGCCGCCGTCCTCATTCGCGCCGCCGCCGGGAAGTGGCCCGACCGATCCCTTCGCGAAGCCGAAACCGGTGCCGCAGTCGCCCATCAGCGACGCGACGCCGGGATCCGGTTCGGCGTCGACAGGCGCGTCGAAGCTGACGATCGCATCGACATCGATCGATTCGCAGACTCTGTCCGATGACGCAGCCATGCGCCTCGCTCCACGAATCTCGCCACAACCGTCGACGCTCACACTCAAGGCCGGACAGAAGACGACGTGGACGGTCGTGGGCATGGACCTCGACGGTCTGACGACCGACAAGCTGTCATTCCGATACGACCCGCGATCGATCGACATCGAGGACGTGATGTTCGGACCGGCGATGAGCATCGATCCGAAGACTCCGCCGGTCGTATCGGTCGATCACGCGAACGGCGTCGTGCGCATTCAGTCGTCCGACGGCCAGCCGCTGGCGTTCCGCAGCGGCGGCGAGTTGTTCATGCTTCGTATTCAAGGCGTTCTTGCCGGCGAGGCGGTTCTCGTCCTCGATCCGGCCGAGCTGAAGAACGGCAAAGGCCAGGTCATCATGGGCGCGATCTCAGGCGGACGGGCGCGCGTCGAGTAAGCCATGTCCAGGTCCCGTCGCACAGCCGGAGGATTCACAATCGCGGAGCTCATCACCGTCTGCGCGATCATCGCTGTCCTCGCGGCGACGACGCTGCCGGTCGCCCAGTTCGGATTGCGACGGGAAAAAGAAATCGAGCTGCACGCGAAGCTGCGCCGCATCACCGACGGCATCGACCGTTACCACGACATCATGACGATTCCGCCGACATCCCAGATCCGTCCCGCGGAGATGGCCGCACTCGGTTCGGAAGGGTACCCGAAGGAGCTGCAGGATCTCGTGAAGGGGATCAAGCTCAACGACGGCCGTACCATCCGCATCCTTCGCGACCGCGATCTCGTCGACCCGATCACGGGCAAGAAGGATTGGATGACGCGCTCGACGACCGACGACCCTGACACGACGTCGAGCGACGGCAACAACATCTTCGAAGTGCATTCGACCTCGACAGCTCTCACGCTGGACGGAAAGACGAGGTACAACGAATGGTGACGTCGAAAACAAGCTCTCGGACTTCGTCGGCGGGCTTCACTCTCATCGAGCTCATGGTCGTCATCTCGATCATCGGCGTGCTCGCCGGCATTGCGGTCGTGCAAGTCAAGAACATGCAGCGCAAGGCGCGTGAGACAGCGCTCCGGAAGGATCTGCACGACATGCGCGAGGCGATCGACAACTTCTACGCCGACAAACAGCGCTATCCGTCCGATCTGAACGAGCTTGTGCCGAAGTACCTGCAACGAATCCCGAAAGATCCGATCTCGAAGGCTCAGGACTGGGATGCGATCACCGAGCAGCCCGATCCCGATTCGCCGCCGAACAACGACGCGTCGGGCAATCCTGTCGCACCGGGAATCTCGGACGTGAAGAGCAAAGCCCCAGGCTCGACGATGGACGACAATGTTGCCTACACCGAGCTCTAGGCGCAGCTCCGAAGCGGGCTTCACGCTCGCCGGCCTGATCGTCATCATGACGATCATCGCCGTCACGATCGCGTACACCGTCCCGAAGCAATGGTCGATCGCCACCGCGCGCGATCGCGATCAGCAGACGCTATTCGCGATGAAGCAGTACGCGCGCGCCATCCAGGCGTTCCAGGACAAGAACAAGGCGCAACCGGTCAGTCTCGATCAATTGAAGCAGGCGCGCAGTCCGCGCTTCCTCCGCGGCACCGGCGAGATGATCGATCCGCTGACGGGCAAAGTGGACTGGATCCCGATTCCGATGACGAACCAGCTCGCGCAACAGGCGCAGCAGCCTGGCGGCCCATCGATCGGCGGCATTATTCAGATCGTTCCCGTGATGCCACCGGTTCCGAATCCGACGCAGCCGGCGGCGACGAACACCACCGGACAGCCGGGAGGGTTTTCCGGACCGATTATGGGCGTCCGTCCGAACAAGACCGGCACGAGCTATCTCAAGGTGAACGGCAGCGACACGTACGAACAGTGGAGCTACACGACGGTTGACCTGCAAAACGAGATCGCGCAGCGCCGCAACGCCATCATGATCAAGTAAGCTGTCGCGCGATGACCACCCGCCCCCAGGTCGAGCGACATACTCTCCCCTCCGGACTCACGATCCTCGTCGAGACCCTTCCCTACGTACGTTCCGTGTCGCTCGGCTACTACCTTCGCAGCGGCTCCGCGGTCGAGTCCGAGGAACATGGTGGGGCGTCGCATTTCCTCGAGCATCTGGTGTTCAAAGGGACACGCAACCGCACCACCGCCGAGATCGCGCAGGTCATCGACATCCTCGGCGGCGACGTCGATGCGTTCACCGGCAAGGAGTACACGTCGTTCTACGCGCATGTGCTCGATGAACAGGTCGACACTGCGCTCGAACTGCTCACCGACATCGTCGCCTCTCCCAACTTCTCCGACAAAGACATCGAAATGGAGCGCAGCGTCATCCTCGAAGAGATCAAGATGGTCGAGGACACGCCGGACGACCTCGTGCACGAGATCTTCGTCACCTCGTTCTGGCCCGATCATCCCCTCGGGCGTCCGATCCTCGGAACCGAGGAAACGGTCAACCGGCTGCAGCGCGAGCAGATCGCGGCGCATTATGCCGAGACATTTCACGCGACGAATCTGATTTTCTGCGCGTCGGGGAACGTGCGGCTCGACCAGATCCTGCCGTTTCTCGAGCGCAGCTTCCCGGTCGACTCGCGCAAGCCGACGCGCCGCGAATGGACCGCGCCCTCGCCGAAGCAGCACGTCATCCTCCGCGAGAAACGCGAGCTCGAACAGGTTCACCTCTGCCTGGGCTCACGCGGTTATCCGCAACAGGGCGACGAACGTTATGCCGCAGCGCTGTTCAACACGATCCTCGGCGGAGGCATGTCGTCGCGATTGTTTCAGCGCATCCGCGAGAAGGAAGGCCTCGTCTACAGCGTGCTCTCGTATCACAACGGATATCTGCACGGCGGATACGAAGCGGTGTACGCGGCCTGCGCGCCGAAGAACCTCAAGCGCGTCTTGGCGATGACGCTCGAGGAGATGAAAAAGATCAAAGCGGAAGGCGCGACGGAGAAGGAATTGTCGTCGGCGAAGCTGCATCTCAAGGGATCGATCCTGCTTTCCCTCGAGTCGACGGTCAGCCGGATGTCGGGGATCGCTCGCCAGGAGTACTACTTCGGACGTCAGTTCAGCGCGGACGAGATCATCGAGCACATCAACGCGGTGACGCTGGAGAACATCCAGCAGGTCGGGCAGACGATCGTCGATCCGGAGTCGCTCTCGCTCACGCTCCTCGGGAACCTGAAAGCGCCGGGGATCTCGACGGAGACGCTGCGCGACGCAGTCGCGTAAAATCAGAGCGCAGTGCGCAGAGCGCGGAGCGCAGACTCAGCCGGCTCCTTCTGCCCTCTGCCCTCCGCGCTCTGATTCAGTCCTTCTTCGCGACCTCGGGCATTCCCTGCGATCTCGTGTCGACGAACGAGATCTGCGTGCCCTTCGAAAGGCGGTGCTCCGCTTCCTGGGCATCCCAGTTCGTCAGTCGAACGCAGCCGTGCGATGAGGCGTAGCCGATCGAATCGGGGTCCGGCGTTCCGTGAACTCCGTAATGCGGCTTGCTGAGCGCCATCCACACGACGCCAACGGGCGTGTTCGGCCCGGAGGGAAGTTGCGCGTCCGGCTCGCTGTCGGGAACCTCGTGATAGAGCGTCGGGTCGTAGTGGAACGACGGATTGGGCGTGATGCTGACGACGTGCAGCGTCTCGGTCGGCGACGGGTCGTAGCCCGCGCCCAGCGTCGTCGGCGCGTGAAAAATCAGATTGTTCGCCACGTCGAACCCGTTTAACGAATTGCCTGAGATCGAAATGACCACGCGGGCGATGTCGGGATGATCGGACGTCATCGGCTCGCGGACATTCGGCACGTTGATCGCCGATCCGGCCTGCAGATCGGAGAACTTCACATCGGGGTTCAACAACTCCAGGAAGTCTTCGGTGGAATGGAACCGCTCGGAGAGTTTCTCGCGGAGCGACTCGTAGCAGAGGCAATCCTGCTTCGCCTTCTCGTAGACATCGTCGGGCACGGGTTTGAACGGACCCTTGACGTCGTCCGCTGTCAGCGTGTGCGACACGACGACCGGCGCGTACGCGGCGTCGGAGGCGAGCCTGCGGAATGTCTGCTCGTCGACGTCGCCCGTCGTCGGCAGTCCTCGCGCGCGTTGATACCACCACACGGTGATCGCCGAGTTGCGGCCCCACCGCCCGTCGATCGATCCGACGGAGAAGTGACTGCGGTCGAGATACACCTGGGCGCGAAGGACAGATGGCCCGCGCAGATCGCCGCTGATCGGCATCAGAACCGGTGCGTCGTTGATCCCTTTCGGATCGAGGTGTTTGAAGGATTGCTTGACGCCCGTGACGAACGCGAAGTTCGCGGGTGGCGGCGTGGGCGGCGCCGCTACTGCAGTCGTCACCTGCTGCGCCTGCTGGGCGCGGAACGATTGCAACTCTCTCCACCGCTGGTCGAAACGCTCCTTTTCCCGCGCCGCCTTGTCGACCGCCTGAGTGCGACGTCCCCCGATCGGCGCCGTAATGTCATCGGCGGCGCCCTTCATCTTGTCGGCGACCACCTGCGTCTTCTGTTGAACAACCTCTTTGCTGCAGCCGGCGAGTACCGCCAGGGCCATGATCAAAAGCGTTCGTTTCATGCTCAGCTCGATAGCAAGGATGTTGCCGTCGCAAATAGAGCGCAGAGCGCGGATCGCAGAGCGCAGGAGGAAAACCGCTGCGATCTGCGATCTGCGATCCGCGATCCATTTCAGAGACGGTAAACTTTGAAGTGCGTGATCACCTATCTCAAGGTCCGGAACCTCGCCATCGTCGAGGAACTATCCATCGAGCCCGGTCCGGGACTCAACGTGCTGACCGGTGAGACCGGTGCCGGCAAATCGCTTCTCATCGACTCGCTCGAGTTCCTGCGCGGCGCGCGCAGCTCGGCGGAGATGATTCGCTCCGGCGCCGACAAGATGTCGGCCGAGGCGATTTTCGATTTGCCGGCTTCCGCGGCGGCGTCGCTCGAAGCGATGGGCGTCGAGACCGAGACTCGCGACAATGCGGTCGAGGTCATCGTGAAACGCGAGATCGCCGCCGCCGGCCGCGGACGTGTTCTCATCAACGGCTCCGCGCTTTCCGTTCGCGAGCTCGCCGAGGCGATGGATGCGGTGCTGGAAATCCACGGCCAGACGCAAACGAATCAACGCATCGCCGGTCAGACGTTCCGGCAAGTCGTCGATGAATACGGTGGCCACGATGATCTGCTGGCGACGACGCGGACGTCGTACCGCGCGTGGCGTGAAGCGGCGGATCAGTTGCGCGAACTCTCTGAGGCACAACGGGATCGTTCGCTGCGGCTCGACCTGCTGAAGTACCAGGTCGACGAGATCTCCGCCGCGAAACTCGATCCGGGAGAAGAGGAATCGCTGCGTGGCGAACGCAGCATGCTGTCGCACGCGCGCGAGGTGATCGAGGCGACCGCCGGCGCGTTCAACTTCATCGACGAGGATGAATCATCCGCGCTGACGCAACTCGGCCGGGCCGCCCATCTCCTCCAACCACTCTCGCGCGAGATCAACGACGTCGGCCAGATCGCCGGCGAGCTGCATGAGGTCACGTACAAACTTCAGGACCTCGCGCGCACGCTGCAGCATCTCAGCGATTCCGTGCGGCACGATCCCGCGCGTCTCGAAAGCGTCGAAGAACGGCTGGTCACGATCGAGCGGCTCAACAAGAAGTACGGCGGCTCGATCGCCGCGGTCCTCGAGCATCTCGTGCGCATCAGCGATGAATTCGAGACGCTGAACGATTTCGAAGGAAGCATCGACAAGCTGCAACAGGCCGAGGAGCAGAGTTCGGGGACGTATCGAAAAGCGGCGGACAAGCTTTCTACCGCGCGTAGAAAATCCGCCGAATCGTTCCAGAAAGCGATCGAGACCGAGTTGCACGATCTGGCGATGGAAAGGACCACGGTCCGCATCGCAGTCGACCGCGAAGAGCGTTTCGGACCGGACGGATTCGATCAGGTCGAGATCCTCGTCGCACCGAACCGCGGCGAAGAACCGAAGGCGATGCAGAAAATCGCGTCCGGCGGCGAGCTCTCGCGCATTCAACTTGCGATCGCTGCAGCGTTGTTCAAACGTTCTGCGCGCGGTGCTTCCGCGACGCTCGTGTTTGACGAGATCGATGCCGGCATCGGCGGCCGCGTCGCCGAAATCGTCGGCCGCAAGCTCCGCGAGCTCTCGGCCGCGAATCAGGTCATCTGCGTCACGCACCTGCCGCAGATCGCGAGCTTCGGCTCGACGCACTTCTATGTCTGGAAAGAGGATGCAAAAGGACAGACACGCGCACGCGTCCGGCGACTGGACAGCGACGACGATCGCGTGACGGAGATCGCGCGCATGCTCGGCGGCGAGAAGATCGCCGCATCCGCAATCGCGCACGCGCGGGAGCTGCTGGAATCGGCACGCGGCAAACCGGCGAAGTCCCGCGCATGACCGGCATCGCCTCCATCCTCCTCGGCGGCGGCGTCGTATTGATGCCGGCGGACACAATTTACGGTCTGCATGCGCTCGCGGATCACGCCGGCGCGATTCAGCGCATCGTCGACATCAAAGGACGCGGTGAAGATAAGCCTTTCGTCGTAATCGGTTCGTCGATCGAGCAGCTCCAGCAACTCGGCGCGACGTTTCCCAAGACAACACGCGCGATTCTCGAATCGCTGTGGCCCGGGCCTCTCACCGCGATCGTTCCTCTGCGCGCGCCAATTGCCGCAAGTCGCGGCGCATCGACGATCGCCGTTCGAGTTCCCGCACTCGACTCGTTACGCGAGCTACTGCAGCAGACGGGACCGCTCGCATCGACGAGCGCGAATCGCAGCGGCGAGCCGCCGATCGTCGATCCGAAATCTCTGTCACTCGATTTGCAGAACGCGATCGACGCCATCGTCGACGCGGGCCCGCGCGAGGGAGAAGCATCGGTCATCGTGGACTTTACGGGCGCTGAACCGCGGCTCATTCGCGAGGGTGAAGCTTTCTTTACACAGAAGGTGTGGAAAACGCTGCGGAAATCGCTGTGCAAAACCTGAGAGCGCGCAAAAAATCAGCGCCTTTGAGCGATTTGCACAACGGGTTGGGCGAATCGCTCTAAACAGTTCATCTCACGCTCGTTATCGCAAAAATAACTGCTCAGCTGCAGCGCGATTTGTGCACATTCCATTCTCTACTTACAGTTTCCACAATGCCCCCCCAAATTCAGCCGGCCCGCAACCGACGTGTTCACGGAGAGTTGACAGCTAGGAGTGGCCGTAAATCCGCAACGCAAGCGTCGCCAGGCCGAGAAAACTGAAGAAACCGCCGACGTCGGTGAACGTCGTGACGAAGATCGACGATGCGATCGCCGGATCGAACCCGAATTTCTCGAGCGCGAGAGGCAC
>DASVHS010000097.1:0-3401 GCA_036382495.1 Thermoanaerobaculia bacterium
AAGAAGACTGGTGTGCGCGCGCTCGTCGGAAGTGAGTTGGTGATGACTGACGACAGTCGCCTCACCGTCCTCGTCGAAAACCGAACCGGCTACAAGAACCTCTGCAAGCTCGTCACGGCCGGCGCAACCGGCCGCGAGAAAGGCAAGGCGCGGTTCACGTGGGAGCTCATCGAGCAATACAACGAAGGTCTGCACTGCCTGACACGCGCGGAAGACGAGACAGTCAACAAAATCGCCGGCATTTTCAAGAACCGCACGCACGTCGAACTGCAGCGCCACTTCCGCCGCGACGAAGAACATCACAACGTCCGCCTCGTCGATCTCGCGCGAAGAATGAAGCTTCCGCTCGTGGCGACGAACGGCGTCCGCTACGCGCGGGCGCAGGACAAGGAGCTGCACGACGTCCTCACCTGCATCCGCGAGAAAACTCACGTCGACAACGCCGGCAGTCTCCTCGGCATCAATCGCGAGCGCTTCATCAAGTCCGCCGAAGAGATGGGGCGGCTGTTCGCGGACCTGCCGGAGGCGATCGACGGCGCGTGGACGCTCGCGAACACGCTCGACTACACGCTCGCCGACCTCGGTTACCAGTTCCCTGACTATCCGCTGCCGCCGGGCGAGACGAACAACTCCTTTCTGCGCAAGATCGCGTGGAACTCGGCGAAGGCGCGGTTCCGGCCGCTGACGGTCAGAGCTCAGGAACAGATCGAGAAAGAGCTGAACATGATCGAGAAACTCGATCTGGCCGGCTATTTCCTCATCGTCTGGGACATCGTGCAGTTCTGCAACCGCGAGAAGATCCTCGTACAGGGTCGCGGCTCCGCGGCGAACAGCGCCGTGTGCTACGCGCTCGGGATCACCGCGGTCGATCCGGTGAAGATGGAGCTGCTGTTCGAGCGCTTTCTGTCCGAGGAGCGCGGAGAGTGGCCGGATATCGATCTGGATCTGCCGTCGGGCGATCAACGCGAGAAAGTCATCCAGCACGTTTACAAAACGTACGGCGTGCATGGATCGGCGATGACCGCGAACGTGATCACGTATCGCGATCGATCGTCGGCGCGCGAAGTCGGCAAGGCGCTCGGCTATTCGCTCGAGCAGGCCGACAAACTCTCGAAATGCGTGTCGACGTGGAACTTCGGCGAGATCCGCGAGGCGATCGAGAACCTCTCCGGCGAGCTCGCGAAAACCGGATTCGATCCCGCCGACCTGCGCGTCCAGCACTTCATGCGCCTCTACCTGCAGATCCAGAATCTGCCTCGACACCTCGGACAGCATTCCGGCGGAATGGTGATGGCCAAAGGACGGCTCGATGAAGTCGTTCCGCTCGAGCCGGCGTCGATGCCCGGCCGCGTCGTCATCCAATGGGACAAAGACGATTGCGCCGACCTCGGCCTCATCAAAGTCGATCTCCTCGGACTGGGAATGCTTGCAGCGATCGAGGAAGCACTGCCGACGATCCGCACGAACGAAGGCGTCGACGTCGACCTCGCTCACCTGCCGGAGAACGATCCGCTCGTTTACAAAATGCTGAACGAGGCCGACACCGTCGGCATGTTCCAGGTCGAGAGCCGTGCGCAGATGGCGTCGCTGCCACGCAACGCACCGACGAAGTTCTATGACATCGTCGTGCAGGTCGCGATCATCCGTCCCGGCCCGATCGTCGGCGGAATGATCAAGCCGTTCTTCGATCGACGACAGGGCAAAGTGCCGGTCGAGTATCCGCATCCCTGTCTCGAGCCGATCCTCAAGCGCACGCTGGGCGTGCCGTTGTTCCAGGAGCAGCTGCTGCGCATCGCCATGGTCGCGGCGAACTTCACCGGCGGCGAAGCCGAGGAGCTGCGGCGGGCGATGGGATTCAAGCGATCGATGGAGCGCATGCACGACATCGAAGGACGCTTACGCGCCGGCATGACGAAGAACGGCATCGACCAGCCGGCACAGGATCAGATCGTCAAGTCGATCACGTCATTTGCTCTCTACGGATTCCCGGAGTCGCACGCGGCGAGCTTCGCGCTCATCGCATACGCCAGCGCGTATCTCAAAGCGCATCATCCGACAGCGTTCTACGTTTCGCTGCTGAACGCGTGGCCGATGGGGTTCTATCACCCGGCCACGCTCGTCAAGGATGCGCAACGCCATCGGACCGAAGTGCTGCCGGTCGATGTGAATCATTCCGGCTGGATGTGCCGTTGGGAAAACCGCGGCGTGCGCCTCGGCATGCGATTCGTGAAGGGACTGCGCGAAGTCACGGCGAAGAAAATCGAAGCAAATCAGCCATTCACGTCGGCCGAGGATCTTGCGTACCGCTGCAGACTTCGCGACGATCAACTGACGAAGCTCGCGTACGCCGGCGCACTCGGATCGCTCGGACTGACGCGACGCGGCGCGTTGTGGCAGGCATCGAAGGCCGCAAAGCCGGCAGGAGAGTTGTTTGAAAACCGATACCCTCGGATCGAGGACCGAGGACAGCTCCCCGAGATGTCGTCCGTGGAAAACACGATGGCCGACTACCACGCGATGGAGCTGACAACCGGCAAGCACCTCGTCGAGCATTTCCGTGCGCAACTGAAGAGGGACAACATTGTTTCCGCCGCGGATCTCGCGCGTCTGCCGACGGGGCGTCGCGTCACCACCGCCGGAGCGGTGATTGTTCGTCAGCGTCCCGGCACGGCGAAGGGGTTCGTTTTCCTCACGCTCGAAGATGAGACCGGACTCTCACAGGCGATCGTCAGTCCGAAACTCTTCAGCGAGCAACGCACGATGATCCTCGGCCACTCGGGATTGATCGTCGAAGGAATCCTGCAGAACACCGGCGGACAGTGTTCCGTGAAAGCGGAAAAATTCTGGCCGATGCCCGGCATCGACGAGATTCAGAGTCACGACTTTCACTGACTACTCGAGCTCGCGCGCCTGAACGCGGCCGCGAAAATACTGCTGACCGCGATCGTAGCCGACGCGAAACGCGGCCGTGCGGCACGGTCCCGGATAACACGTCTCGACATACGCGACCACCTGATCGTAGTCCCGGCCGCGCGTCGTCGGATGCAGCGCCGCCTCGAACCCGGAACGGTAATCGCCCTCGACCGGCTCGAGCTCGTAACCGCGTGAACGCAGATAGTCGCCCTCGGGCTGCCGGCGGCTCTGCCACCAGTCGCGACGGACCACGTGCGTCGCTCGTCCGCCGGCGCGCTCGATCAGGTTCCGCCCCTGCGTCTCCTGAGTCGCATCGCGTGTCTCGATGATGACGACTGCACCACCGCTCCGAATCGTCTCTTCGAAAAAGAAAAGGTCCTCGTTCGGGACGCCCTGGGTGTGGCGATCGACGGCCGCTCCGGCAGCGGCACCGAGCGCCGCGCCGATCAATCCGCTGGCGAGCATGCCCAGGCCGATCACCGGTCCAA
>DASVHS010000098.1:0-2542 GCA_036382495.1 Thermoanaerobaculia bacterium
CGACGAGCACGTGGCGTCCGAGCGCCAGCTCACCGAGCTCGGTGCAGGGCCCATCGCCCATCACCTGCCCCTTGTGCACCTTCTGGCCGACGCGGACGATCGGCTTCTGGTTGATGCACGTGTTCTGGTTCGAGCGCTTGAACTTCGTCATGTTGTAGATGTCAGCGCCCATCTCCTTGCCGTCTTCCGTCTCGCTCTCGACGCGGACGACGATACGCTGGCTGTCGACGAAGTCCACGATGCCCGAGCGGCGCGCCACGATGACGGCCCCCGAGTCCCTCGCCGTGATGTACTCCATGCCGGTGCCGACAAACGGCGCCCGCGCGCGGAGCAGCGGTACGGCCTGGCGCTGCATGTTCGATCCCATCAGGGCGCGGTTCGCGTCGTCGTTCTCGAGGAACGGGATGAGCGAGGCCGCGACCGAGACGAGCTGCTTGGGCGAGACGTCGATGAATTGGACGTTCGCCTTCGGCGACAGGATGAAGTTGCCCGCCTGGCGCGCGTTCACGCGGTCCTGCGTGAGGTTGCCGTCGTTGTCCACCGTGGCGTTGGCCTGCGCGACGATGTACTGGTCCTCTTCCCACGCGGACAGATAGAAGGAATAGGGCTCGAACTCGACGCCCTTCTTCTTCGATCGGCCCTGCGAGTCGACCAGCTCGTCGGCTTCGACGACGTCGCCGGCCTTGTATTTCGACCCGGCGGCGTTGGTGACGACGACGTAGTCGGTGACGCGTCCGTCCTTCACCTTCCGGTACGGCGACTCGATGAAGCCGAACTCGTTGATGCGCGCGTAGCACGAGAGCGACGAGATGAGCCCGATATTCGGCCCTTCCGGCGTCTCAATCGGGCAGATGCGCCCGTAGTGCGTCGGATGGACGTCGCGGACCTCGAACCCCGCGCGCTCGCGCGAGAGGCCGCCCGGCCCGAGCGCCGAGAGACGCCGCTTGTGCGTGATCTCGGAGAGCGGGTTGGTCTGGTCCATGAACTGCGAGAGCTGCGACGACCCGAAGAACTCGCGAATCGCGGCCATGACCGGCTTCGCGTTGATCAGGTCGTGCGGCATCGCCGTCGCCATTTCCTGGTACACCGACATCTTTTCCTTGATGGCGCGCTCCATCCGGACCAGCCCGATGCGGAACTGGTTCTCGAGGAGCTCGCCCACGGATCGGACGCGGCGGTTGCCCAGGTGGTCGATGTCGTCGACGTTGGCCGGGTTCTTCCGCAGCTTGAGCAAGTACTTGATGACTTCGTAGAAGTCCTGCGGGTGCAGGATCTTCTCGTCGAGCGGCGTGTTCAGCCCGAGCTTGGTGTTCAGCTTGAGCCGGCCGACGCGCGAGAAGTCGTACTTCTGCGGGTTGAAGAACATGTTCTCGAAGAGCGACCGTGAGCTGTCGAGCGTCGGCGGATCGCCGGGCCGCAGGCGACGGTAGATCTCGATGAGCGCTTCTTCGTGCGTGTGAATCGGATCCTTCTTCAGCGTCTGGCCGATGATGGCGCCGACTTCGTCGCGCTCGGGGAAGAACACGTCGATGCGATCGACGTTTTTCTCCTGCGCCATCGAGATGACGCGCGGCGTCAGCTCTTCGTTGGCTTCGAGGATCACTTCGCCCGTCGACGGATCGACGACGTCGGCGGCCGCGTAGGCGCCTTCGAGTTCGGCGTCCGAGATCTCGACCGACTCGACGTGCGCCTTCTTTAGCGCCTCGATCGCGTTCTTGGTGATCTTCTTGCCCTGCTGCACCGTGAAGTTTTCGCCGGGCACGACGATGTCCTTCGCCGCGCGCAGGCCGACCAGGCTGTCGGCGACGCTCCAATAGAGCGTGCCGCCTTTGACCTGCAGCTTGTCGACCGTGTAGAAGCTCCGGATGATCTCGTCGGCACCGCGCAGGCCGAGCGCGCGGAGAAAGACCGACGCGAGGAACTTCCGCTTGCGATCGATGCGGACGTAGAGCAGGTTCTTGCTGTCGTACTCGAACTCGACCCACGAGCCGCGATACGGGATGATCTGCGCGACGTACAGTGTCTTGTCTTCCGAGTGGAAGAACCCCCCCGGCGAGCGGTGGAGCTGGCTGACGATGACGCGCTCGGTGCCGTTGATGATGAAGGTCCCGTTCTCCGTCATGAGAGGGATGTCGCCGAAGTAGACCTCCTGCTCCTTGATGTCGCGGATGGTCTTGACGCCGGTCTCCGGGTCCTTGTTCCAGACCACGAGCCGGATCGTCACCTTCAGCGGCACGGCGTACGTCATGCCGCGCTCCTGGCACTCGTCGACGTCGTACTTCAGCTTCAGCGCGACCGTGTTGCCGCAGATGTCGCAGACGTCGCCGCGCGCCTGATTCGCCTTGCCGCAGCGCGCGCAGAGCACTTCGCGGTCGCCGTACGGATCGGCGATGAGCGTCGCCCCGCACTGGCTGCAGGGCTTGCGCAGGTGGTGCAGGCCGGCGAGCTTGCCGCACTTGCACTCCCAGTTGCCGATCGAATATTCGATGAACTCGAGCGACGAGTTCTCTCGGAAATCGCTGATCGGAAAGACCGACTTGAA
>DASVHS010000099.1:0-4319 GCA_036382495.1 Thermoanaerobaculia bacterium
CTGATGTTTCCGCCTTACACACGTCTGAAGCAGAAACTCATCGACCTGACCTTGAAATACTTTTAGTGCGGCGATTCCTCCTCGCTTACCTGATCGTGACGAGAGGAGAAAAAGCTGAAGTTCGAAGTTCGAAGTTCGAATGAAGAATTAAGAATTGGGGGCGGGATTCTCAATTCTTCATTCGAACTTCGAACTTCGAAATTCTCGTGCGGGGCCGCCAGCGATACCGATTCAGATCCGTGCGCCCTCGAATGTCAAACCTGACACCTTCGGCCTCGAGTAAATGTCGCTGCAGTTCATGCGAATCCCCCCCGGACCGTGCGCTGACTTCTCCTCGCGCATTGATGACGCGGTGCCATGGCAGCTTCATCGACGATGGAACGGCGTGCAGGGCGTAGCCGACCTGCCTCGCGTGGCCGTCGAGGCCGGCGAGCTCGGCGATCTGGCCGTACGTCGCGACGCGGCCGCGGGGAATCCGGCGGACGACCTTGTAGATTTCCAGGTAATTATTTGTCATTGACTGCACACATTCTTGTTCACTGAATCTACGTACGGTAAACTACTAAGTCCTATGCCAAGAGCATTTGCGTCAGGTCAGATCGCGTTCGGGCTCGTGTCGATCCCGGTCAAACTCTTCTCGGCGGCCGAAGCGTCGGAGAAGATCAGTTTCAACATGCTGCATCAGGATTGCGGCAGCCGCGTCCAGCAGCAACTCTTCTGTCCCAAGGACGAACGCACCATCGATCGCTCCGAAGTCGTGAAGGGTTATGAATTCTCCAAGGGCCAGTACGTCCTCTTCAACGAAGAGGAACTGAAGACGCTCGAAGAGAAGGCCACGCAGCAGATCGACATCGTCGAGTTCCTGCCGAACAGCCAGATCGATCCCATCTACTTCCAGAAAGCGAACTACATGGCGCCCGATCGCGGCGGCGATCGCGCATACGCGCTGCTCGCGAAGGCGCTCGAACAGACCGGGCGCTGGGCCCTTGCAAAGTACGCCGCGCGCGGCAAGCAGTATCTCGTGGTGCTCCGTCCTGTCGGCAAGGGCATCGTCATGCATCAACTCTTCTACCCGAACGAAATCCGCTCGATGGACGAGCTCGAGCTCGGCGAGCCGGTGATCAAGGACAGCGAGCTGAAGATGGCGATCCAGCTCACCGAGATGGGCGCGAACGAAGAGTTCCATCCCGAAAACTATCGCGACGAAGTGCGGGAGCGCGTCCGCTCGCTCATTCAAAAGAAGATCGAAGGCGAAGAGATCACGAATGCCGGCGAAGAAGAGCCGCGCGCCCAGGTCATCGACCTGATGGAAGCGCTTCGCAAAAGCCTCGGCAATGGTGGGTCGAAAGCGGCGAAGACCGCGTCCGCTGCGAAAGTGCCGGTCAAGGTGGAATCGAAGCGGAAGCCTGCGAAAGCAGCGGGGCCGCGGCTGGTGAAGGGCGCACGGTCGTCACGAGCAGGCCGCTAGGGTTGTTCAAAAGATGAATTTCGAAGTTCGAAGTTCGAATTAGGAATGAAGAATTAGAAGCGGCTTCGATTTCTTAATTCTTAATTCGAACTTCGAACTTCGAAATTCATCTTTAAACGCGCGACCGGCGAACCGCGTGGCCAACACGATGTAAAATAACCTCGCAAATGTCATTTTCGGTGCGCGAAGTCTCCGCGATGCTGGGTCTGACCGGCTCGCAGATTCGTTCCTACGCAAACAAAGGGTTCCTTCAGCCTGAGCGTGGGCCGCGCGGTGAGATGCGTTTCGGATTTCAGGACCTCGTCATCCTCCGAACGGCCGGTGAACTTTCTTCTGCACAGATCCCGCAGCGGAAGGTGCAACGCGTGCTCGAACGGCTTCGCGAACAACTGCCGACCGGTCGCTCGCTCGCCGCGATCCGCATCGCCGCTGACGGCGATCGCGTCGTGGTTCGCGACGGGGACACGGTCTGGAATCCTGAATCGGGTCAGGCGCTCTTCGAGTTTTCGGTCGAGGATCTGGCGCGGCAGGCCGCGCCGTTCCTTCATCGAGAGACTGACCATGAGCTCGACGCCGAGGGTTGGTATGAGCTCGCGTGTGAGGTCGAGGTCTCCGATGCGGAGGAGGCGCAGCAGGCGTACGAACGCGCCATCGCGCTCGATCCGAATCACGCTGACGCGCATGTGAACCTCGGTCGATTGCTCCACGAACAGAAAGCGCTGGCCGCGGCCGAGAAACACTATCGCGCCGCGCTGCAGGCGGATCCCGAGCACGACACCGCCGCGTTCAACCTCGGCGTCGCGCTCGAAGACCTCGGCCGCATGCGCGAGGCGACCGAGGCGTATGAGTTTGCGCTGGCGCTGGACCCGGGGAATGGGGATGCGCATTACAACCTGGCCGGTCTTTACGAGCGCCGCGGCGACAAAGCGGCCGCGATGCAGCATCTCAAAGCCTGCCGCGCGTCGAAGAAGTAGACTATTTCGTCATGAGCGTCGCCGAGCTGCCTGAAGTCGCTGCTGAGCGAGACGAGGTGACGAGTGCCGTCGCCGCGCAGCCGCCGGCGTCCGAGCGTCTCATCGCGCTCGACGTCTTTCGCGGCATGACGATCGCGGGCATGCTCCTCGTCAACAATCCCGGGACGTGGAGCGCGATTTATCCGCCGCTCGAGCACGCGGAGTGGAACGGCTGGACTCCGACCGACCTGATTTTCCCGTTCTTCCTCTTCATCGTCGGCGTGACGACGCATCTGTCGCTCGGCCGCCGCAGAGCGGAAGGCGCCGACCGTCGCGCGCTCGTCCGCAAGATCGTTCGCCGAGGATTGATGATCGTGCTGTTCGGCCTGGCGCTGAACGCGTTTCCGTTTTTCTGGTGGGGCAAGATCGCGAATGTTCCTGATCCGACATTCGGACAGCGCGTCGCTTATCGCGTCGCGCATCTTCGATTCGCCGGCGTGCTGCAGCGGATCGGCATCGCGTACATGTGCGCGGCACTTCTCACGGTTTACCTCACGCGGAAACAGATCATCACGACGATCGTGACGATCCTTCTCGGCTACTGGGTGATCATGACGCTCATCCCGGTGCCGGGTACGGGAACGATCGGCTACTTCACGCTCGATCAACCCGCGAACACTCTCGCCGCATGGACCGACCGCGCCATCCTCGGCACGAATCACATCTGGGCCGGCAGCAAAGTGTTCGATCCGGAAGGTCCGCTATCGACGCTGCCCGCGATCGCTACCGCGCTCCTCGGCGTCCTCGCCGGCGAGTGGATCGCGGACAAACGACGGCCGCTGATGGAGCGCGTCGTCAACCTGTTCGGCTTCGGCGCCCTCGGACTGACGGTCGGGCGGTTGTGGGGCGCGCTGTTTCCGATCAACAAGTCCTTGTGGACGAGCTCGTACGTCGTGTTCACGGCTGGGTTCGCCTGCATCGTCCTGGCGACGTGTTTGTGGCTGATCGATCTGCGCGGCGTTCGCGGATGGACGAAGCCGTGGGTGATTTACGGCGTCAATCCGATGGTCGCGTTCGTCGGCTCGGGGCTGATGGCGCGCCTGACCGATTCCCTGATCAAGGTAAACGTCGGGGGCAAGCCCACGTCTCTTCATCAGGCCAGTTATGAGATCCTCTTTGAGCCGTTTTTCGAGCCTCGGTTCGCGTCTCTTCTGTGGGCGCTGTCGTTCGTGGCACTCTGGCTCGGCATCCTCGCTGTTTTCTACCGCAAGCGGTGGATTTTGAGGGTGTAAACCCTTAGAAAACAGGTAATTCAAAGACACTTCTTTGTTTATTATATGAACATGCGTTCCTGCTTGATCCTTATCCTCTCTCTCCTTGTTGTTCTGCCCCTTGCCGCGCAGCCGGCGCAGCCGCTTCACAAGGCCATGCCGGTCGATCAATTTCTGAAGCAATTCTGGGCCGCGCATCCGGAGATGCTGGACCAAGCCCACCACGATCACCAGCTCGTTGCCGAGATGGCGCCTATGCAGATGGCGTCGGACGCGGTCATGGTAAATGCGACGAAAAGCTTCAACATCGTCGCGAGGCAGTTCTCGTTCTCGGTCACCCCTTCACCGTTCGTGGTGAATCAGGGCGACGTCGTCTCGCTGGACCTCACGTCGAGCGACGTCACGCACGGTTTCGCGCTTCAGCAATTTTTTGAGAACGGCGTGACGATGAACAAGGGCCAGCACCAAAAAGTGACCTTCACGGCAAACATGCCGGGCACGTTTACCTACGCATGCATCGTCCCCTCGTGCGGTTCTGGCCACTTTGACATGACCGGCGAGTTCACCGTTCAGGCCGCACCGACTCCGCCGACGATCACTTCATTCACTCCGCGCACCGGATCCGCG
>DASVHS010000100.1:0-6821 GCA_036382495.1 Thermoanaerobaculia bacterium
AGGGCAAAAGCGCTGTGAGCGGACCAATATGTCATCCCGAGCGTAGCGAGGGACCCGGGCGTGTGTGCGGGCCCGCCCTCACACCCAGGTCCCTCGCGACGCTCGGGATGACATGATTAGTTGCCTCACTTCTTTAATCGGCCATTCCGCCGATCCCGGCTTCCTCACGAAGTCTTTGTCCGCGGCTGACAGGTTGCTCACGTTCCACCTGTAGAACCTAAGTCGCAGCAGATGCTGCGCTGCTCGTGGTCGTCGTACCTGAGGTGTCGGTTCCGCTGGTGGAAGTTGTCGAGGTGTCGGTTGTCCCGGCCGCACCATTGCTGACTTTCTCGTCGCTGTCCCGTCACGCCATTACGGCGACCACGAGCAGCGTAGCGAGCATCGCCAGAAGGCGTTAGCGATTGATTTGTGCGAACTCCTTTTCGATGTCTTCGCGCTACGCAAAACTGCATGAAGCGGTCCAGCGGTGCCGGACTTACGGCCCCGGCAAGGGGAGAAGCACTGTATGATTTCGCGGTCCTATACTTCAGATAAGTTGGAGGCGACGGTGGCCAGTGCCCCTGCAGGGCCGGAACTGGAGAATGTCGTAGCTGAGGCTGCCAAAGCTGCCAACGTTCCCGTTGCGTTCGTCGGGTTCGTCGAGAAAGCCGGCGAGGCCGTCAAGGCCGCGCGCGGCTGGAACGTCGCCGTCATTCCGCCGGCTGTCTCGTTTGCGATCCGCATCGCGAATCAGACCGACGTCGTCGTCGTCCCCGATACGACGCTCGACGTGCGATTCTCGTCTCACCCGCTCGTAACCGGCGCGCCGAACATCCGCTTCTACGCGGGCGCCCCGATTTTCGCCGATGGAGCATTCGTCGGCGCGCTCTCCATCATCGACCGCGCGCCGCGGCAGCTCTCGCCTGAGCAGATCTCGATCCTTCGTCTGCTGGCGAAGCAGGTATCGCGCGAGATGGAAGTCCGCCGCGAGAAAGAGGAGCTCGACGAACGATTCCGCGAATTCTTCGAGCAGACCGACGATCTCGTCATGAGCATGAGCGCCGATGCGCGTCTCGTGCATTGCAACGGCGCGGTGCCGAATGCGCTCGGCTTTACGCGCGAGGAGTTGTCCGCGCAATCGCTGTTGAAAGTCGTCGCTCCGGAATCGCGCGACGAGTTCCGCAGCACGCTCGCGGCCGTCTTCGAGTCGGGGGAGCCGCAAACGATCGAAACCGTTTTCGTGACCGGCGGCGGCCGTCGCATGACCGTCGAAGGCTCGCTGCGCCCGCGCGTCATCGAGGGCCGCACGATGATGGTTCGCGTGATCTTCCGCGACATCACCGAGCGGAAAGAATTCGAGTCCGAGCTCGGAAACGCACGCGACGCCGCGCTGGAAGCGGCTCGACTGAAGTCGCAGTTCCTCACCAACGTCAGCCATGAGATCCGCACGCCGATGAACGGGATCATCGGCATGCTCGATCTCCTCGAGTCCACGCAGCTGAACGAAGAGCAGCGCGACTACGCCGGCCAGGCGGTTGCGAATGCGCACCACCTGCTGTCGCTCGTCAACAACATCCTCTATGTCTCGAACGTCGAAGCGGGCGGCCTTGGGTCAGCGAACGTCGACTTCGACGTGTACAAAACCCTGCAGCGCGTCGTCGACGTCATGGGCGTGGCCGCCCTCGGCAAAGACATCGAGGTCACCTTCGTCTACGACAAGAACCTTCCGCCGATCATGCGCGGGAACCAGAGCCGACTGCGTCAGGTCGTCACGAACGTGATGGAGAACGCCGTCAAATTCACCGAAGAGGGCAAGATCATCCTGCGCGTCTCCCAGCAGACCGAGACCGACACGCATCGCGTCGTGCGATTCGAGATCCAGGACACGGGCATCGGCGTCTCCGAAGAGAACCGGCTCCTGCTCTTCGAGAAGTTTTCGCAGATCGACGGCTCGCAGACGCGTCAGCATCAGGGCACCGGGCTGGGACTGGCGACCGCGCGGCAACTCGTCGAGACGATGGGTGGCCTCATCGACGTCGAGAGCAAGGCCGGAATCGGCTCGACGTTCTGGTTCACCGTGCCGTTCCCGAAACACGCTCAGGGACAGAACCCGATCGCGTCGTCCGCGCTCGAGTTCCGCGGCAAGCGCGTCCTGCTGGTCGACGGTTATCCGACGAGCCGCAAGATCGTGCAGCACTACCTCGACGTGATCTGGGGCATGCGTGTCGACGTTGCGGACACGGCGATGGCCGCGCTGTCGGCGCTGCGCCAGTCCGCGGAGAAAGATCCCTATCGCGTCGTGCTGTTCGACGCCATGACGGACATCGATCCTTTCGCGTTCGCGAGTGAAGTCCGCGCCGACTCACGTCTCGGTTCGAGCAGTCTCATTCATCTCGTCGCGACGAACCAGGACGTCAACCGCGAGAAGATGCGCCAGTCGGGAATCAACTCGTACGTCGTCAAGCCGGTCAGCCAGACGGAGTTGTTCGACGCGATGACGGTCGCGCTCGCGCACGATGCGCTGATGCTCGCGAAGCCGGTCGCCCAGCCGGCCAGTCCGGAGACGGCAAAGCCGGTCGTCGTCTCACCGGAGATGCGCAAGCAGATCCGCGTCCTTCTGGCCGAGGATAATTTTCTGAATGCGAAGTTGACGTTGAGTCAGTTGTCGAAGCTCGGGTATGACGCCGACTCGGTGCCGAATGGCAAGGAAGCCATCGACGCGATCAAGAAGAGCGATTACCAGATCATCCTGATGGACTGCCAGATGCCGATCTGCGACGGTTATCAGGCGACGATCGAGATCCGCCGCATCGACCGCGAGCGCGGCGCGAAGCGGCGCATCATTGCCATGACCGCCAATGCGCTGGAAGGCGATCGCGAGAAATGCCTCGCCGCCGGCATGGACGACTATCTGTCGAAGCCGACGAAGCACGAGGAGCTCGATACTGCGCTCGCACGTTACTTCGGTTCAAAGTAACCGGCGCAACGCATCGGCGAGCCGTTCGTAATCGCGATCTTCGTTGTAAAGCTGCGCCGAAATCCGAAGGATTCGTTTTGGCGTGTGCGGCCAGGGCACGATCGGTACCTCGATGCTGAACTGTTCGAGCAGCGCATCCTGAAGCGCGTCGCCATACATGCTCGGCGCCGTCGATGCGGTTCCGTCGGGCAGCGGCATCGCGGCCATCGATCCGAGCATGTCGTCGGGAGCCGGCCGGTCGATGCCCAGTGCGCGTGTGAGGATGTCGCGGCCGCGCAGTGCCAGAGCGTGATTGCGTCGCATGATCTCCGGCCAGCCGCCGTCGACGAGCGAAGCCATGACCTTCAACGCTTCGGGCACGGCCAGCCATGCGCTGGGATCGAATGTTCCGGTCCAGTCGAACTCGAGGTGGAAGCGGCTGCGATCTGTTCGCGACGAATTGGCGCCGTGACTGATCGCGATCGGCCGCACGCCGGCGCGCCTGTTCTCGCGAACATAAAGGAACGCGGCGCCTTTCGGCGCGCAGACCCACTTGTGCAGATTGCCGGTGTAGTACGCGGCGCCGAGCTCG
Source organism: Thermoanaerobaculia bacterium (assembly GCA_036382495.1). Taxonomy (GTDB): domain Bacteria; phylum Acidobacteriota; class Thermoanaerobaculia; order Gp7-AA8; family Gp7-AA8; genus DASVHS01. Next base: position 3,528 of record DASVHS010000100.1, read on the forward strand.
CGGAGACGCAACGGAAGCATCCCCGGTGCATGAGCGCCGTCGATCAGTGTGTCGATTCCGCGCGACGCCAACTCGCGCACGAGTGTCTCGACCGGCTGAATGATCGCGGTCTGACTGGTGATGTGATCGATGAGCAGGAGTCGCGTGCGCGGCGTGACGCGTTCGAGAATGCGCTGCACGGTTTCGTCGGGCGATGAGATCGGGAACGGTGTGTCGGCGACGACGACCTTCGAGCCCGCGACTTGCGACACGTAGTCGAGGGCGTTGCGGCACGCGTTGTACTCCTGGTTCGTGACGAGCAGTTCATCGTGCTCATCGAGGTCGAGCGAACGCAGGACGGAATTCACGCCGGCGGTCGCGTTCGTCACGAACGCCATCCCCGCCGCATCGGCGCCGAGGAAGTCCGCGAGCGTCTGCCGCGCGTCGTCAAGGAGCGGCTCGAGCTCGCGGACCATGAACCGAACGGGCTCGCGCTCCATCTGCGTCCGGATCTCATCCTGCTTCGCGAGCACCGCGATCGGTGTCGCGCCGTATGAGCCGTGGTTGAGGAAAGTGATTTCGGGATCGAGCAGCCAGTGTTCTCTCATGACGCGATTCGCTTCACTCCTTCGTCGAAGACGCCGGGCTCCGTCAACAATGAAACGACGATGAACCCGTCGTGCTCGAAATCGAAAAAGTATCCCGGATGAACGACGACCCCTCGATCGAGAAGCTGGATGGCCAGATCGTCGCTCGTCTGCGGCAGGCGCAGTACCGCCGACCATCCGCCTTCGACGGGCAACAGTGTGATCTCGGCGGGGAGCGCCGCACGAAGCGCATCGAGGTTGCGCCGCGTCCGCGATCGAATCGCCTCGCGAATCGATGCACCGATGCGCAGCAGGTCGGGCAGGGCCTGCTGCACCGGCGTGCTCACCGAGAGAAAGTTGTCGGCGATCAATTCGATCGCCGCGATCGCTCGATCCTTTTCGGGGCCGGTCACGCGGATCCATCCGAGTTTGTAGTGCGGCAGTCCGGCCGACTTCGACAGACCGCCGAGGACAAAGGAAAGGACGTCGTCGCGGACGAACGACCGATGTGTAGCGTCGAACGAATAGTCGAAGAACACTTCATCGGAAATGACCGGGACTCGAAACGTCGCCAGCGCGTCCTGCTCGTCACGACGGACGTACGAACCCGTCGGATTGTTCGGGTTGACGACGACGATCGCCTTCGTGCGCGAGCTCATCGCCTCGCGGACACGCGCGGGGTGGAGCTCCCAGCGGCGCTGAAACTCGAGCGGGAACGTGTGCAGTTCGATGAGCTCGAGCGCCGCGAGATGCTCGAGGAGCGGATATGTCGGCGTCGCGGTGAGCACGGCGTCGCCGGGATCGCATAGCAGCTTGAAGAGAAACGAGTACGACTCGCTCGTCGACGCTGTGATCACGATGTCCTTCGCGTCGCAATCCAGTTCACGCGCCACCGCTTCGCGCGCGCTGACGATGCCGAGGGGTTGAGGGTCGTAGGGCGCGCGGGCGGCGCGCGACATCGCATCCGCGAGCTCATCTTCCGGATACGAAAGCGATGCGCGCGTCGGATTCGAGACCGTCAGGTCCAGGAGTCCGCTTCGCTTCTCACGCTCCCGCGTGAATTGATTGACGGCGGCGTTCCAATCCGCGCGGCGCGAGAACATCTACGATTTACATTGCACGCGAGCCTGGTCGGCGGCGTGGGAGATTTCTGCGCGGTTCGGAGCGGGCACATTCTTCAGAGCCTGGTCCCACGTCTGCAGCGCATCGTTGCACGCGCCGCGTGCGAGCTGGATCCGCGCGAGTGTGTCGAGGCGCATCCAGGTGTCGGGTGCCGGCGAGGAGACTGCGCGGTGCGCGAGTTGCTCCGCTTCGTCGAGCCGCTGCTCCTGATACAGAAGCCACGCCAGATTGTTAAGCGTGTCCGCCGACGTCGGATCGAGTGAGAGTGCTTTGCGGAACGCATCTTCCGCGTTGACGCGATCGCCGAGCTGCACCTCCGTGTTCCCGAGGTTCGTCCATGTCAATGAGGAGTCGGGGTGAGCGGCGAGGATGTTGCGGTAGGCGGTTGCCGCATCTGCGTACTTGCCCTGATCCTCCAGCGCGACCGCGGCGCGCAGCGCGTCCGCGATCGGATCTTTCGGCGCGATCACGATCTGGGCGTGCCCGCCGCCCTTCCATGCGCTTTCCAGACGATCGAAATTCACCCATCGAGCTTTGCGATCGCCGAACTGCACGCGCACGAGTTGTGCGGCGGTGTCGATACCGTCGAGCACGACGTAATGGAAGAAGTCGTAGCTTTTCCCCGGCGCCTGGATGACCTGCAACATCAGCAGCACCGGCCGGCCGTCGAGGAGCTCCCGCTCGACGGTGGCGCGGTCACCGGTGATCAGCCGGGAGTCGAATCCCTTCTGCCGCGCGGCGAGCACGAGGTCGATCGACAGGACCCCGCCGCGAGTCTTCGGCAGCGTGCGATCCCATTCGTCGATCGTCGTCGGATCGCCGTAGTGCTGCAGGACGGTGGACAGCGACCCTGCACCGCATGACTCGATGTCCCACTTCTGAAGCGGGACGTTCGGGATCACGGTCGCCGATGGCGTGGGGTGTTTGGACATGGGTGTCCAATACACGCACGACGAAAGCAGAAGGAGAACGAGGAATGTTGAATTTTGAATGGTGAATGGTGAATGGTGCTGTCTCATCAATTCAACATTTACCATTCAACATTCACCATTCAAAATTTGGGCGGGCCCGAAGGCCCGCCCGGAAGCCTGTTGCGCCGTGACTGTCTGTTAATTTGTCAGAACGATGATCAGGATGAGCGCCGCGAGAGCGCCGATGCCGATGTAAATCCACTCCTGCTGCGTGAGGCCGGCGGCCTGGAGCTGATCGAGGTTCTGAGCGAGCTGGTGAAGGTCCTGCGGGGAGAGCTGTGCCAGTTTCTGATTGACCTGCTCCTGCGAGAAGCCGTGCGATGCGAGGACGGCCGCGACCTGCTGGTCGGCGGCGACGTCGCGCACGAGCGCGATGTCGGCAGCGCGAGCGTCAAGGCTCTGATTCGCTGCGGTCTTGGACGGCGTGGAGACCGCGAACGACGGGATCGCGGTGAAGACGAGGAGCAGGGTGACGACGACGAGAATCGACTTGGAAGAACGCATTCGAGAACAACCTCCGTTTGTGTTGGCGCTAGTTCAAAGCAACGATGAGGATGAGGGCGGCCAGCGCGCCGATTCCGATATAGATCCACTCCTGCCGGGTCAGACCGGCGGCCTGGAGCTGGTCGAGATTC
>DASVHS010000101.1:0-3907 GCA_036382495.1 Thermoanaerobaculia bacterium
GTGTTGTCACGGATAAACCGGTTGCGCTCTTCGATCTCGCGACGCGACGTGTCGGAGAGCTTCGTCACTTCGTCGACGTAACGCGAAAGCGTGTCGGACATTGTCGTGTACTCGAACGGAAGGACGTCGGCGTTCGCGAGACGCAGCATGAGACGCCCGACTGTCTTCGCCTGCGTGATGCCGTAGTCGAAGTTGGGATCGCCGAATCGGACGTAGTGATCGAACGAGTCGTAGATGGAGTGGTACGAGCCGCCGCCGTCCTCGCCGCTGTATCCGATATTCAGCGCGGCGATTCCGAGGTGTTGCAGGAACGGCGTGAAGTCGGAGCCGGAGCCGAGGGCGTCGAGGCGGATGAGCTCGCGGTCGCGAAGCTCTTTGCGCTTTTCGACATCGATCGTGTTCGCGAGCTCTCTGGCTCGCATTCGCTCGAGGACAGAAACCTTCCTCTCCGGATCCTGAACGTCGCGTGCGACCTGCGTGACGAGGCGCTCCAGCGTGTGCGAGCCTCCCGCGTCGAGAAAACCGCGGCCGTTCGTATCCGAGTTGATGTACACGGCGGCGTGCTGCTGGAGCTCCGCTTCGTGCTGTTCGGCCCATTCCGTCGAGCCGAGGAGCCCTTCTTCTTCACCGTCCCACGAAGCGAAGATCATCGTCCGCTTCGGACGCCACCCGGTTTTCGCGAGTTGTCCGATCGCGCGCGCTTCTTCGAGCAACGCGACCTGGCCGCTGAGCGGATCATCGGCGCCATTAACCCAGGCATCGTGATGATTGCCGTGAATGATCCATTCGTCCGGACGCTCATTGCCCTGCAACCGCGCGATGACGTCGAACGCGGGCACGAGGTCCCAGTTGAACTGCAGGTTCATGTGGACTCGCGTCGGACCAGGCCCGAGGTGATAGGTGATCGGGAGAGCGCCGCGCCAGTCGGGCGGAGCGACCGGGCCGCCGAGCGCGCGCAGAAGCGGGAGAGCATCGCTGTACGAAATGGGCAGCACCGGAATCTTCGTGAGGACCCCGCTCTCTTCTTTCGTGAGCCGCTTCGCATCTTTCGTCGCGCCGATACCGGGCGTCAAAGGATCGCCGGGATGAATCGGCATATCCATCACCGATCCGCGTTGCGCGCCTTCCTCGCTGCGGAACGCGCCTTTCGGATAGACGTCGCCCTGGTAGTAGCCGTCGTCGCGCGGGTCTGAGTAAATGATGCAGGCGACCGCGCCGTGCTCGGCCGCGACTTTCGGCTTGATGCCGCGCCACGACCCGCCGTAGCGCGCGATGACGATCTTTCCCTTGACGTCGACGCCATTGCGATCGAGCTGCTCGTAGTCCGCGGGGATGCCGTAGTTGACGTAGACGAGATCGCCCGTCGCTTCGCCATCGATCGAGTACGCGTTGTACACCGGCAGTTGTTCGTTGCTCTGGCCGGACGTGGCATCGCTGCTGAGGGGCGGCTCGAATAGCTTGAGAACATATTTGTCGGGAGCGACCATCTCGACGACGCGCGTCTTCGGCGTCGGAAACAGGACGCGGAACTCCTCGATATTCGTGTCGAAGCCCCACGACCGATACAGCGACGCGATGAATTCCGCGTTGTCATGATCGTAAGCGGAGCCGAGGTGGTGGGGGCGGGCGCTCAGTCGTTTCATCCAGTTGCGGAGGTTGTCCCGATTGAGCTGCGCGTCGAATTGCGTCTCGAGCGCGTGCTCTTTTGCGGCGTTCGCCGCGGTGAATCCGAAGATCGGCTTGTCCGCGGTCGGAGACGACTGCGCGAGCACGGTCGAGGCTGCGAGAAGGGTGATGGCCATTGCACGTCTCTGCATGGCGGCGCATTGTATGTAAACTCTTGGGCCACCGGCTGTGTCCATTCTGTCGAGGAGGGTTCCCATGCGACGTCTTTCCCCGTTGGTGTTGCTGCTCCTGGTCGCGACCGCCGTTCACGCGCAGACCGTCACGCGCGTCGGCGTCGTCGCAAAACCGAAGGCCTACACCGGTCAGTGTCCTGCAGAGATCCAGTTCATCGGAACGATTCATGTCAGCCGGCATCCGGTTGCCGTGGAATACGTCTGGGAGCGGAGCGACGGCGCGAAGAGTGCGCGGCAGCGGATCGTCATTCGCTCCGCGGGCCAGGCCGTGCGCGAGCACTGGACCCTCGGCGCGCGCCGGGATCACCTGCAGGTCTGGGAAGTGTTGCACGTGCTCGCGCCGACGAACATCCGTTCGCCACGCGCGTTTGTACGCGTGAACTGCCGCTAGAAAACAGATCGCGGATCGCAGACTCGCGGATCGCAGTGCTCCTGCGATCTGCGATCCGCGATCTGCGATCTATACTCCCGCCCGTGTGCGGCATCAACGCGATCTTCGCGTATTCACCCGCGGCGCCGCCTGTCGATCCGCATGAGCTGCTTGTGTGTCGCGAGGCCATGCACAACCGCGGACCGGACAGCGGCGACTCGTGGATCTCCGACGACCGTCGCATCGGGTTTGGTCACCGACGCCTGGCGATCATCGACCTGTCGCCGGGGGGCGCGCAGCCCATGCATCGCGCCGCGAACACGATCGTCTTCAACGGAGAGATCTACAACTACGAAGAGTTGCGCGCCGATCTGGAGCGCCGCGGCGTCACGTTCACGTCGCATTCCGACACAGAAGTGATCCTTCGCCTCTACGAGCTCGAGCGCGAGGCGATGCTGCCGCGCCTGCGGGGGATGTTCGCGCTGGCGATCTGGGACGGCGAGCGGAAGCGAATGTTCCTCGCGCGCGATCCGTACGGGATCAAGCCGCTCTATTACGCCGACGACGGACAGACGTGCCGCGTCGCGTCACAGGTCAAGGCGCTCATCGCCAGCGGACGCGTTGCAAAACAGTTCGACCCCGCCGGCGCTGTCGGATTCTTTCTGCGCGGCACCGTGCAGGAACCGTTCACGATGTATCGCTCGATCCGGGCGTTGCCGGCCGGCTCGTATTGCTGGGTCGATCAACGCGGCGCGGCCGAACCGATCCAGTATTTTTCGATCGCGGCGACGCTGCGTGACGCTGTCGAGCGCGACGAGGCCTTCACCGATGAGCAGCGTCGCGAGATCGTGCACGATGCCGTCCTCGAGTCGGTGCGCTACCACCTGGTTGCCGACGTCCCCGTCGGCGCGTTTCTGTCCGCGGGCATCGACTCCAGCGCCGTCGTCGCGTTCGCGCGCGAAAACGGCGCGAGCGATCTGCAGACGATGACGCTGCGCTTCCAGGAGTATCGCGGACGCGACAACGATGAGGCGCCGCTCGCGCAACTCGTCGCACAACAATACGGCGTTCGTCACACGATTCAGGAGCTGTCGGGCGATGAATTCCTCGCGAGCATGCCGCGCGTGTTCGAAGCGATGGACCAGCCGAGCGTCGATGGCCTCAACAGCTACTTCATCAGCAAGGCCGCGCATGAGATGGGATTGAAAGTGGCGATGTCGGGCGCCGGTGGCGATGAGCTGTTCGGCGGCTACACGTCGTTCCGCGACATCCCGCGATGGATTCCGTTCACCAGGTTCCTCAATCGCATCCCGGGCGCCGGAGACTTCGTCGATTCGATCAACGCGGCGATGGCGCGACGCAGCCGTCACATCAGCCCGAAGATGGGCGAGATCGTGCGTTACGGGGCGTCGTATGCCGGCGCGTACTTTGTGAAGCGCGGTCGCTTCCTCACCTCTGAGCTCGACGACATTCTCGGACCAGAGGTTGCACAGGAAGGACTGCGACGGCTGGACATGCTCAACGTCATCGAGCGAACCATCACGCCCGATCCGGGCAACCCGTTCGCGCGCATCGCCGCGCTGGAATCGTCGCTCTACCTTCGCAATCAGATTCTGCGCGACATGGACTGGGCGAGCATGGCCCATTCACTCGAAGTGCGCGTTCCGCTCGTCGACGC
>DASVHS010000102.1:0-2288 GCA_036382495.1 Thermoanaerobaculia bacterium
CGTACTCGGGACCGACGAGGCGCTGCAGGTCTTCCTTGAGCGTGCGTGCCAGCGCGGGCGAGCGCCCGCCCGTGGAAACCGCGATCTGGACCGAGCCGCGCTCGATGATGGCCGGCACGATGAACTCGCAGAGATGCGTGACGTCGACGACGTTCACGGGGATGCGTCGCCGGCGGCAGTCCGTGGCGATCGTCGTGTTCACGGATTCGTCGTCGGTCGATGCGATCACGATGTTCGCGTCGTCGAGGTCGCTTTCGTCGTATTTCTTGCGACGAAGCTGAAGGCATCCTTCGCGCGCCCACTTCTCGATCGCGTCGGTGAAGTCAGGGGACACGACTGTCACACGCGCGCCGTACTTCATCATCGTCTCGGCTTTGCGGGCGCAGACGTTGCCGCCGCCGATGATGACGACGTTGCGGTTCTCGATGTCGAGATAGATCGGGTAGTAAGGAAACTTCTTGTTCACGCGCCTTGCTTGGAGGATTTCTTCTTTTTCGTGGCCGGAGCCGCGGGTTTGGCTGCTGTCACCGCTCCTGCGCGCGCGACGCGGTCCTTCAGGCGCTGCATTGTGCGGCGCCTTCTCTGAAGATTCGCGCGCGACTTCTCACCGTTGATTCGAGACATGGATACTTCCTTTCAATAGATCGGAAACCGATCGCAGAGCTCTTTGACGCCTTTTTTTACGTTTTCGATGACGCCCGTGTCGCCCTTGCTGTCGAGCACACGCGCGATCAGGCCGGCCATCGTCTTCATTTCCGGCTCGCGCAGTCCGCGCGTCGTCACCGCAGGCGTCCCGATGCGCAACCCGGACGCGACCATCGGCTTCTGGGTGTCGAACGGGATCGTGTTCTTGTTGACGGTGATGTTCGCCGCCTCGAGCATGTTCTGGCCGTCCTTGCCGGTGATGCCTTTGGAGAACACGTCGGTCATGAACAGATGGTTGTCGGTGCCGCCGGAAACGATGCGGAATCCGGTGTCGCCGACCGCCTTCGCCAGCGCTTTCGCGTTGCGCACGATCTGCGTCTGGTAATCCTTGAACGACGGAGAGAGCGCTTCGGCAAACGCGACCGCTTTCGCGGCGATGATGTGCACGAGCGGTCCGCCCTGCACGCCGGGGAACACGGCGCGATCGAGGTCCTTCGCGTACTTTTCCTTGCACAGCACGAGTCCGGCGCGCGGTCCGCGCAGTGTTTTGTGCGTCGTCGTCGTGACGAAGTCGGCGTAGGGAACGGGCGACGGATGATTGCCGGTGACCACGAGGCCGGCGATGTGCGCGATGTCGGCCATCATCAGGGATCCCGATCGATCGCAGATCTCGCGGATGCGTTTGAAGTCGATGATGCGCGAGTACGCCGACGCGCCGCAGATCAACATGCGCGGCTTGTGCTCTTCGGCGAGCTTTTCCATCTCGTCGTAGTCGATGAGCTCGTCCTCTTTGCGGACGTGGTACGCGACGACTTTGAAATCGCGGCCGCTGTACGAAAGCGGATGACCGTGCGTGAGATGGCCGCCGTGCGACAGGTCCATGCCCATGATCGTGTCGCCGGGCTTGAGCATCGCGAAGTAGACGGCCATGTTTGCCTGCGAGCCGGAGTGCGGCTGCACGTTCGCGTGCTCGGCGCCGAAAAGCTGCTTGGCGCGGTCGATCGCGATCGTCTCGACGATGTCGGTCGGGCCGCAACCGCCGTAATAGCGCTTGCCCGGATAGCCTTCGGCGTACTTGTTCGTGAACACCGAGCCCATCGCCGTCAGGACCGCCTGCGAGACGTGATTCTCGGAGGCGATGAGCTCGAGCGTGTCGTTCTGCCGCTTCGTCTCCAGGTTGATCGCGTCCGCGATCTGCGGATCGACCTCAGCCAGCGTACGATGAAGAAAATCGTGCCCCGTGGCGGCGCGTTGCTGTTCTGTGGTCGGCGACATGGGTGCGTTCTCCGGGACCGGATGTTACCCGATAATCGTTAACCGTTAGCCGTTAACCGAAGCGCTCGCTCCGGACACGGTTAACGGTTAACGGTTAACGGTTAACGATGAGGCAAAACGGACAGAGAGTGGCTTTCGCGGTGATGGTGATCGCCGGGGCGTTCGCGTCGATATTCGGCTTCTTCTTCTACCGCGACAACTTCTCGACTCACTACCCGATCAAAGTCCTTTCGGCACTTGCGTTTCGCGCGGGCGAGATTCCGTACTGGAACTTCGCGGATGCGGGCGGGCAGCCGCTGGCGGGCAATCCGAACACGCTGACGTTCTATCCCGACAACATCCTTTATCTGATCCTGCCGGCGCATGTC
>DASVHS010000103.1:0-2554 GCA_036382495.1 Thermoanaerobaculia bacterium
AATTAAGAATCAGGAAGTCTCTATTCTGAATTCGAACTTCGAAATTCGAACTTCGAAATTCATCTCCTGCCCAGCCGCCTCAGCCCTCAACGATGGCCGAACTGATCGAAGGTGAGGATTTCTACTACGAGGGCCCGTACATGGTCTTCACTGCGAAGTTTCTGCGCGAGCGCGGCTACTGCTGTGAGTCAGGATGCCGTCACTGCCCGTACGGTTACAAGAAGGATCAGCGGTCGGACGCTCCCGCGTCGGACGACAACTCGGCCGAGTGAAGCGCCGTCTTCTCCTCGATCGTGAGGACGCTGTCGATATCAATCAATAGATAGACGTCCTCGCCTTGCGGCACGATCGCCACGAGCAGATCGCCGCGGATTCCGCGGATGATCTCCGGCGCCGGCAGCAGCGCATCGCCGGAAACGTTCACGATGCTGCGCACCTCATCGACTTTCAGACCGATGGCGCCGTCGCCGGTGTCGGTGATCAGGACCATCGGATGTTCCGCGGCCTGCGACGAGGTCACGCCGAAGCGTTCACGCAGGTCGATGATCGGAATGACTTCGTCGCGCAACACGACGATGCCTTCGATGAAGGCAGGTGCATTCGGCACCGTCGTCGCGCCGTGGTACGTGATGATCTGGCGGACGGCCATGATGTCGACGAGGAACGTCTCTTCGCCGGCACGGAACGCGATGAGGCGCAGCTCTCCGGCATCCGCCATGGTGTCAGTGCACGCGGAACTTGCGCACTTCCTCGTCGAGGCTGCGGATCGCGTCGCTCAAAAGCGTGATGGCCTCGCTCATCTCTGCCGCCGACTCACGGTTTCCCTCTGCGATTCTGCGAACCTGTTCCATCGTGTGCACGATCTTCTCGCTCTCGACGGCCTGGTTCGCCGCGACCTGGAAGATCTCGTGGATCATTTCGATCATGCGCTCGGTCGCGGACGAGATCATGGTCGAGCCTGACTTCTGCTCGACCATGGCCTGGCGCACGTACTTGGTGACCTCGCGCATCGACTCGACCGCTTTCATGATGTGATCCGAGCCCGAAGCCTGCTGCTGCGTCGCGGAACTGATCTGCTGCACCATCTCCTGCAGCCGCTCGACCGCGCGCGTGACGGTTTCGCTTCCCGAGGCCTGCTCGCGTGTCGCGCTGGCGATTTCCTTGCCCATGCCCGACGCTTTCGTCGCCGAGTCGAGGATTTTCGTCAGCGCCTTGCCGGCGTCCTGCGAGAGCGACACGCCTTTCTCGACGAGTTTCGAGCCGGCGGACATCGTCTGCAGCGCGTTTTTCACTTCGTCCTGCACGGCGCCGATCAGGTTGCCGATGTCGCGCGTCGACGATGCCGTGCGTTCCGACAGTTCGCGAATCTCCGCCGCGACGACGGAAAAGCCTTTGCCGTATTCGCCGGCCTGCGCCGCGAGGATCGCCGCGTTCAGGGCCAGAAGATTCGTCTGCTCCGCGACGTCTTCGATGACGTTGAGGATGCGACCGATTGCGACCGAGCGTTCGCCGAGGCGCGAGACGACGGCGTTCGAGGCGATGACGGACTGGCGGATGTGCTCCATGCCCTCGATCGTTTCGCGCACGGCCTTCATCCCCGACTCGGCGGCATCGGCGACGGCGAGCGTCAGGTCGTACGAGCGCGCCGCGTTCGTCTCGACCTGCGCAATCGATGCGCTCATCTCGACCATCGACGACGACGTCTCGGTCACGAAGTTCGTCAGGTATACGACGTTCTGATCGACTTCGTTGATCGACGACACCATCTCGTGCGTCGCCGACGCGGTCTCCTCGACCGAGCCCCAGAGCGTGTCGGTGTGACGGCTGACTTCCTCCATCGACGCCACCATCTCCAGCATCGACGACGACGTCTCCTCGGACGACGCGGAAAGCGCTTCGACGTTGTCGGTAATCTTGCGTACGCCGCCGTTCAGCTTGTCGATCGAGTGATATGTGTCGTCGATGATGCTGCGCTGCTCGTCGACTCGATCGATGACCGTGCGCGAACGCGTGTCGACGGTATCGATGACCGACTTGAGCTTCGCCTGCGACTGCACGACGCTGCGGATCGTCCGCTCGAGATTCGACGACATCGAGTTGAAGGCGTCGGCGAGCGTGCCGATCTCGTCCTGCGACTCCGCCTGCACACGTTGCGTGAGATCGCCCTGCGAGATCTGCTGCACGGATCCGGCCAGCGCCATCACCGGCCGCACGATCCATTCCGAGATGAAGTAGCCCATGACCAGCGCGACCGCGAGCGCGACGGCGGTGATCAGGAAGTTCCACCACGTCAACTCCGCGGTGGCGCGATCGGCTTCGCTGTCGTCGCTGAGAAGACGGAACCAGCCCTTCGGCTTCGACCCGTCGTTCTTCGACTCGTGGAACGGGATGATGAAGAGGTACTTGCCGTCGGCGACTTCCACGCCGTCGGTCGCGGTGTAACGGCGCGCGGCGACTTCAGGGGGGACCTGCGGCGACGTCGATGCCAGCCGCTCGCCGTTGGGCCCGAGAAAGTCGGCGTACTGGATCGAGGGATTCTTGCGGAGGGCGGCGA
>DASVHS010000104.1:0-2704 GCA_036382495.1 Thermoanaerobaculia bacterium
CTGGGGGAAGTGGAGGCCGGCCTCCCTCCCACCAGGGTCCCTCGCTCCCGCTCGGGATGACATGCGGCCCTAACCCACAACGAGACCGGCCGGTAGACGGGAAAATGGAAAGGTGCACACGGAATTGTGCGAAAATCCCTCTCCCCATGGACGCCGATTCCCTTCTGCAGCGGGTTCTTCGTCCCGACGAACAGTTGCTCCGGATGTTCATCTCCTGCTCTCCCTCCCCATTTCTGGAGCGCACGATCCTCGGCTCCGGCCTTCAGCATCTTCGGCGCGCACTCGTGGCGGTGACGAACGAGCGCGTCGTTCTGATCGCTGTCACTCGCGACCTCACTCCACGCGGAGCGGTCTCACAGATCGCATGGGGCGACGTGAAGTCGGTGAGAGTCGGCGTTTTGCGGCGAACGGTCGTTTTGACATTCCGCAACGGCAGCCGGCAGCGTTTTTCGGATCTGACGTTCAGCGACGCTCAAGCTTTGCGCGCGTCTCTGCCGCCGCTCGCCGGACACGGACAGCTGACCGCGGCGAAAGAGCGTGAGCCGCTTTGCGCTGAATGTCTGAAGCCGCTGCGGCCGGGAGCGCCGAGCTGTCCGAACTGCCACACGCCGATGAAACGGCGCAGTCACGCCGCGAAACTCGCGTGGTGGTCAGCCGGAGGCGGCTACCACTATCTCGGATTCCGGCAGATGGCTCTCCTCGCCGGCCTGATCGACTTCTGCTTCTTCGCCGCGTTTCTGCTCTCGGCGATCGCGGCGATGCAACGGCACGGTCTCGCGGGCGCAACGGCACTCCTTTGCACGACGGTGCTTTTCATCGAATGGAAAGCGACGATCGTGGCCCACACGGCGTCGCTCGCGAACGAGACCACGATCGACGTTCGGCGACCACGAGATGGGAGCGACACGATCTTTGATGTCATTGATGATGCGTTGCAGTGGCTGCGGGTACGGGAGGGATGAGAAGGGAATCACAGAGTTGATTCGACATTTGGCAGTCGATGCTGCCTCCGAATATCGAAGTTCGAATTTCGAATGAAGAAGTAAGAATCAAGAACCGAACTCGTCCTTTCGCATTCTTAATTCTTCATTCGAACTTCGAACTTCGAACTTCATCATCCTTCATCCTCACTTCTTGTCCCCTCGAATCATCTTCTGCATCTTCACCGCGTCACCGCCCACGATCCTCAGTCCGCTCTGAAACACGCTCTCGGCTGCGCTCGCGGCGTGTTGACTCACGGTGTGGACGATTGCGCAGTCGATCGTGATCGGGCCGGCTTCCGCGGGGACATTGAGGCGGCACACGACGCCGGGCGGTGGGAGTTGCGAGCGGTGAGCGACTCGCATCCCGCCGTTCGAGATGTCGAGCACGAAAACGGGCGCAGCGTTCACGGTCGCAAGCACGGGCTTGCGCAAGGTGATACGCCGTTCGCGACGCCGTTCCCGCACGCCGCGGATTGTACGGCTCATTCCTCGACCATCCATATATCGCCGCCGTGGGGGATGAGCCGGTCGAACAACATCCAGCGGCCGTCGGGCGACCAGACCGGATAGTCGATCCGGCTCTCCGCGTCATCGAACTCGAAGACACGACGCGGTTTATCGCCGTCGAGCGGCGAGACCCACAGCGTTCGATGGGCGACGACGTCCATGATCATCGACCCGTCCGGCGACAGCGACATATGCGCACCGCCCATCACGTCGGCAGCCGGCTCCGGATCGCCGCCATTCACCGGGACGGACATCGTGCGCGCCTTCGATCCGGTCGGGCAGCGGAAGAAAATGCGCGATCCGTCCGCGGACCATCGAAGAAAGTGTCCGACGACGCCCACCGCCGTGAGCTGCGTCGGATTCGATCCGTCTGCATCGATCAGCCAGACCTCCTGGCCGCCGTCGCGATCGGACATGAACGCGATGCGTCGCCCATCCGGCGACACGAACGGATTGATGTTGACGCCTTCGCCCTGCGTCAGCCGTTGCGGCTCACCGCCTGCGACGTCGACGCGCCAGATGTCGAGCGCACTGGCACGTGTCGAAAAAAAGACGAGTGACTTCCCGTCCGGCGTCCAGTTCGGCTGAAAGTCGCCGCCGGCGCCACGCGTCAACTGCCGCGTCTTCCCGTTCTCGTACAGCCAGAGGTTCATTTCGCCGGCGCGGTCCGAGCTGAACGCGATTCTGTTTCCATCCGGCGACCAGCTTCCTCGCGAGTTCTCGCGCGTCGTCGCGATCACCGGTTGCGGCGCACCCGTGACCGCACCATTTTTCGGATCGACCGGCAGCCGCCAGATGTCGGCATTCTGCTTGAGCGTCGCAAACACGAGCCGGCCGGCCGCCGATGTATCGACGTCGACGTCGTGACCCGGCCCGGCGGTGACCTGCTCGAGCGCGCCGATCGGCGTCCCGTGCGCGTCGACAGGAATTCGCCACACGTTGATCCCGCCGCTGCGATACGACGAGAAGACGATCCATTCACCGTCCGCAGACCACACCGGGTGCATGTCGGTCGTGTAATCGTTCGTCACCCACTGCATCGCCTTCGATGCGACACCGACGACGCGGATGTCCGACTTCGTTCCCTCGAGATTCTGAAACACGATGTGTCTTCCATCCGGCGACCAACGCGGGCGCACGTGATGGATCGCGTCGGTCGTGTCCGTCGTCAGTTGCTGCGCATTGCGGCCGCGGACATCGGAGATCCAGATGCG
>DASVHS010000105.1:0-8242 GCA_036382495.1 Thermoanaerobaculia bacterium
TCGTTTCGATTCTGCCGACCGATCCGGCGATGACCAGACCACCATCGTTCGTCACGTCGGCGCCATTGAAATTCACGTGCGTCGGCAGACCATAACGGCGTGCCCATTTGAGATCGCCATTCGCGGCAACTCTGAAAACGAAACCCGATTCGACACGTTGCTCGTGGGCGTAGTTCGAGCCATAGACGAAATAGCCGTCAGCCGCCAGGACCATGCGACCACCGTTGTTCTCGTTTGGCGGTCCATAGCAATTCGTTTCGGCGGTCGTCGGCAAAACGCGCGTCACGCACGGTCCACCAAGTGCTTGCCGCACAATGAGCGCATTACCGTCCGGTGCCTGAACGATGTCGGTCATCAGACCGCGCGGTTCAATCGTGACCGCGCGCGACCACACATCGCCCGAACTTGGGACAGCAACGAATACCGCGAGCAACGCCAACTGGTGAATGCGCATGCGCTTGACGGGAAGCACCGTCCGCGCCATTGCTGCAGAGTGTGGCGATGCCCGCTACAATGTGTTGAACGCACGACAGATGCAGTACCGCATTCTCGGACGCACGGGCATCAGAGTCAGCGAGATCGGCTTTGGCGCATGGGCCATCGGCGGGACCGCTGAAGCGTCGGGCATGCCGATCGGATGGGGACGCAGCAGCGACGACGAATCGCTGGCCGCGATTCGCCGTGCACGCGAGCTGGGCGTCAACTTCTTCGACACCGCTGACTGCTACGGCTTCGGCCGCAGCGAATCGCTCCTCGGCATCGTCCTGTCGCGGTATCGAAAGGACGTCGTCATCGCCACGAAGGTCGGCGTCGTGCGTTCCTCGACCGGACAGCTGCGCAAGGATTTCTCGCGCAACCACATCTTCCTCGCCGTCGACGGATCGTTGAAGCGCCTGCGCTCCGACTACATCGACCTCTACCAGCTGCACAACCCGTCGCTCGACGATCTGCGCCGCGGCGAGGTGCAGGAAGCGATGGAGCAGCTGCAGGACTCCGGCAAAATCCGGTTCTGGGGCGTCTCGATCTCGACCGTCGACGAAGGACTCGAGATCGTGAAGCACGGATGGGGCAACGCTCTGCAGGTCCTCTACAACGTTCTGAATCAGCAGCCGGCCGACGAGCTGCTGCCGCTCGCGAAGGAGCGCGGATTCGGCGTCATCGCGCGCGTACCGCTGGCATCGGGACTCCTCACCGGAAAGTATCGCGAAGGGACAACGTTCGCCGCCGACGACATCCGCCAGAACTTCCTGACCCAGCGCCGTCTCACCGAAGTCACGCAGCGCGTCGACGAGGTGAAATCGATCATCGGGGGCGCCGCGCGGAACATCGCCGAAGGCGCGCTGCGATTCATCCTGGCCAGCGACGCCGTATCGACCGTCATCCCCGGCGCAAGAAACGCACGCCAGGTCGAGACGAATGTCGCCGCCACGGATGCAAAACTCCCGGCCGACGTCGTCACCAAGCTCCGCACCCGCCTCGGCGACTACAACTTCTATCACCGGCACAACATCAGAATTTGATTCAGGGCTGAGACGTTTACATCTCGTTATGCCCTCGCGCACCATCGCCATCCGGGGCGCCCGCACACACAATCTCAAGAACATTTCCGTCGAGATTCCGCAGCGGCAGCTCACCGTCCTGACCGGTCCATCCGGGTCGGGAAAGTCCTCGCTTGCCTTCAATACGCTGTACGCCGAAGGGCAGAGGCGGTTCGTGGAGTCGATGTCGACGTATGTGCGGCAGTTCCTGGAGCGCATCGACAGGCCGGACGTCGACGAGATCGACGGCATCCTGCCCGCCATCTCGATCGAGCAGAAGAACTCGGTCAAGAATGCGCGTTCGACCGTAGCGACCGCGACGGAGCTTGCCGACCACATCCGCCTGTTCATGACGTATTGCGGCGAGACGTGGTGCCCCGACTGCGGTACGCGCGTCCGCAAGGACACGCCCGAGGCGATCACGCAGACGATTGTCGATTCGCTGGCGGGGAAGCGCGTCGTCGTCCTCGCACCGATCTTCTTCGATGCGATGAACCGCGAGGAAGTGCTGAAGCAGCTGATGAAGGGCGGCTTCTATCGCGCCTGGATCGACGGCGCCGTCGCCGATCTGAAGAAGGTCGACACGACCGGGTTCACGTCGCTGGAGCTCGTCATCAATCGCATGCGCGTCGATGCGGACAAACCGACGCAGGTGACCGAGGCGATCGAGCAGGCGTTCGAGTTGTCGAAGGGAACGGTGAACGTGCTCGAGGAAGCGAGCGACGGCTGGATCAGCCATCGCTTCTCATCGCGTTTTGCGTGCAATCGTTGCGGCACCGAGTTCGTCGAGCCGACACCGCACCTGTTCTCCTTCAATTCGCCGCTGGGCGCATGCACGAGCTGCCAGGGTTATGGACGAATCATCGGCATCGACATGGACAAGGTGATTCCGAATCGCACATTGCGGCTCGACGAGCAGCCGATCGCACCGTGGAACTCGCCGGGATACGAAGACTCCTACGAAGATCTCGCGAAAGCGGCCGCGAAATACGGCATCCGCCTCGATGTCCCGATCAAGGACCTGACGCAGGCGGAATGGGATCTCGTCTACAACGGCCGCTCGAAGTGGTACGGCATCAAAGGCTTCTTCGAGTGGCTGGAGAAGAAGAAGTACAAGATCCACGTCCGCGTAAAGCTCGCGAAGTATCGCAGCTACGACTCGTGTCCGAATTGTCATGGATCGCGGCTCAAGACGGCCGCGTCGAACGTGAAGTTTCGCGATCTCACGGTCGCCGATCTCTTCGAGATGAACGTGAAGACCGCGCGCCGCTTCTGGGAGTACCTGCCGCTGTCGAAGCAGGAAGAAAAGACCGCCGGTCATCTGCGCCGCGAGATCGTGAACCGGCTCGTGTACCTCGACGAGGTCGGCCTGTCGTACCTCACGCTCGATCGGCAGACGCGCACGTTGTCCGGCGGAGAATCGCAGCGCATCAATCTGGCCGCAGCGCTCGGAAGTTCATTGACGGAAACGATGTACGTGATCGACGAGCCGACGGTCGGATTGCATGTGCGCGACAGCGAACGTCTGCTCGCCGTTCTGCGACGGCTGAAGAATGCCGGCAACACGGTCATCGTCGTCGAACACGATCCGACGATCATCGCCGGCGCCGATCACACCGTCGAGCTCGGGCCGGGGGCGGGGGAGGCGGGCGGGCAGATCACATATGTCGGAAAGCCGAAACAGTCGCAGTTCCCGGTTACCGGTGGCCTGTTACCGGCAACTCGGCAACCGGCAACTGGCAACGGCAAGGTCACCGTGCGCGGCGCGCGCGAGCACAACCTGAAGAACGTCACCGTCTCGATTCCGCTCGGCCAGCTCGTCGCGGTCACCGGTGTATCCGGCTCCGGCAAGTCGACTCTCGTCCGCAACTGTCTGTACAACCGTTACCAGCGCGAGTTCCGCGGCGTCAGCGGACTCGAAGTCGGCAAGGTCGATGCGATCGAGGGCGTGGATCAGATTTACGACATGCAGCTCGTCGATCAGTCACCGATCGGCCGCTCGACGCGATCGAATCCGGCGACCTATGTCAAAGCGTGGGACGAGGTCCGCAAGATTTTGTCGGAGACCACCGCGGCGAAACTGAACGGCGTCACCGCAGGGATGTTTTCGTTCAACACGACCGGGGGACGATGCGACACCTGCGAAGGTGCAGGCACGGTCATGATCGACATGCAGTTCCTCGCCGATGTCGAAGTCGTCTGCGAGAAATGCGGCGGCAAGCGATTCAACGATCAGGTCCTCAAGGTCAATTACAAGGGGAAGAACGTCGACGCGATTCTGAAGATGACTGTCGATGAAGCGATGAGATTCTTCATCGACAAGCGCGCGCTGCTTCGCAGACTCGACGCGCTGCGCTCCGTCGGTCTCGGGTACCTGCGTCTCGGGCAATCGACCGACTCGCTCTCCGGCGGCGAAGCGCAACGGCTGAAACTCGCTTCGTTCCTCTCCGAGAACGCGAAGAGTGATGCCCGTCGCCTCTTTCTGTTCGACGAGCCGACGACGGGCCTGCATCACACCGACGTCGAGCAGTTGATCAAGACGTTCCGCGATCTGATCGAGCGCGGCAATTCTGTCCTGGTGATCGAGCACAACATCCAGTTGATCGAATCGGCCGACTGGGTGATCGATCTCGGACCGGAAGGCGGCGACGGCGGCGGCGAGGTCCTGGCCGTCGGGACACCGGCTCAAATCGCCGAGAGCGAACGGAGCATCACCGGCCGTTATCTGCAACGCGGAACGGTGCTTGCGTCTCCGCCGGCGTGAACCGGCTCACCCGCGCCCTTCGCCATCGGAACTACCGCCTGTTTTTCGGCGGCCAGACTGTCTCGCTGGTCGGAACCTGGATCACGCGAATCGCCACGAGCTGGCTCGTCTACCGGCTCACGAAATCCGTGCTTCTCCTCGGCATCGTCGGATTCGCAGGACAGATTCCGCTCCTGATCCTCGGGCCGCTCGGCGGCGTGGTCGGTGACCGGTGGGATCGCCACAAAATTCTCGTGTGGACCCAGGTGCTGTCCGCGCTGCAGTCCCTCGCGCTGGCGATTCTGGCGTTCACGCACATCACCGTCCTCGAGATCATCGTCCTGCAGGTCATTCAGGGAATCATCAACGCTTTCGATACTCCGGCGCGGCAGGCCTTCGTCGTCGAGATGGTCGAGGATCGTGAGGATCTGCCGAACGCGATTGCGCTCAACTCGGCGATGTTCAACGGCTCGCGCATCATCGGACCGTCGATCGGCGGGATCATGATCGCCATGGTCGGCGAGGGCTGGTGCTTCATGGCCGACGCCATCTCGTACGTGGCCGTGATCATCTCGCTCCTGGCGATGCGATTCGTCCGCGTCCCGCGTAAGCCTCCCGAGACGCATGTGCTCGAGGAGCTTCGAGTCGGTTTCCAGTACGTCGCCCGATTCGCGCCGGTCCGCGCGCTGCTGTTGATCGTGTCGCTCGTCAGTATTTTCGGGACGCCGTACATCGTGCTCATGCCGGCGATCGCGTCATCGGTGCTGCACGGTGGACCGCACACGCTCGGCCTTCTCATGACTGCGTCGGGTGTCGGCGCGCTCATCGGGACTTTCTATCTGGCGTCGCGCCACACAGTCGTCGGACTGGGAAAAGTGATCATCACCGCGACCGCGGGGTTGAGCCTGGGTTTGATCGCATTCGCATTCACTCGCAATCTTCTCGTCGCGATTCTCGTCATCCCGATCGTCGGCGCCGGGATGATGCTGCAGTCGGCTTCCGCAAACACGATTCTGCAAACGATCGTCGAGGAACACATGCGCGGCCGCGTGATGGCGTTCTACAGCATGGCCGTCCTCGGCGCGATGCCGATCGGCAGCCTGATCTCCGGCATTCTCGCGGACCGGATCGGCGCGCAGAACACGATCATCGCCGGCGCCGTCGTCTGCATCGCGGGAGCGGTGTACTTCGGGTTCCGCCGTCCCGCGCTCGCGGCGTTGATCCGACCGATCTACGTCCAGCGCGGGATTCTCGAGGCTGTGCCGGAAACGACTCCGTTGTCATCGCGGGTCTGAGCGGGGATTGGGCCTGGAGATGCCTGACCGCCCTCCACATCGGGTCCCTCCCCTTCGCTTCGCTCAGGGTCGGGATGACATCTGGGTGACACAGAGGTCGTGACACAATGGCGCACCTGTTTCGGAAGGAGAGTGGATGAGCACTGTTCAACAGCTCCCGAACGAATATCCGGACATCGTCGGCGCGAAACCCGACGGGCCGCCGTCGTTCGCGCCGTACATCCCGTCGCAGACTGTGATGCGCGAGCTGACTCCCGTTCCCGTGATCATGGGCACGATCCTGGGCATGATCTTCGGCGCGTCGTCGCTGTACCTCGTGCTCAAGGTCGGCTTGACTGTCAGCGCATCGATCCCGGTCGCGGTCATCTCGATCACGCTCTTCCGCATCCTGTCGAAACTCGGAACGCGCGACGCGACGATTCTCGAAAACAACATCGTGCAGACCGCCGGCTCGGCCGGTGAGTCGATCGCATTCGGCGTCGGCGTCACGATGCCGGCCATCCTCATCCTCGGCTTCGATCTCGAAAACACGCGCGTGATGCTCGTCGCGGTCCTCGGCGGACTGCTCGGCATCCTCATGATGATTCCGCTTCGGCGCGCTCTCATCGTCGCGCAGCACGGGTTGCTGAAGTATCCCGAGGGCACCGCGTGCGCAGAAGTTCTGAAGGCGGGAGCGTCGCAGGAGTCGCGTGATGCAGCCTCGGACGAAGCGAAACGCGAACAGGCAGCGCTCGGCGGTGCATCAACCAGCGCGAAGACGATCTTTACCGGCTTCGGCATCGGCCTCCTTTACAAGAGCGCGATGGCCGCGTTCCGCTTGTGGAAAGACACACCGGAAAAAGTATTCGGTGCGCCGTTCGCGGCCGGCTCGATGTCCGTCGAGGTCTCCCCCGAGCTCCTCGGCGTCGGATACATCATCGGCCCCCGGATCGGGGCGATCATGTGCGCGGGCGGTGTGCTCGCGTATCTCGTTCTCATTCCCATGATCAAGTACTTCGGTGCCGGGCTCGCGACGCCGCTCGCACCGGAGACGACGGCACTCATCCGCGACATGAGTCCTGGCGCGATCCGCAACGCGTACGTGCTGTACATCGGCGCGGGCGCGGTCGCAGCGGGCGGGATCATCAGCGTCGGACGTTCGCTCCCTGTAATCTGGCACGGACTGAAGGGTGGCCTCGCCGATCTGAAAGGGTCGCGCAACGAGGCGGGAGAACGCGTGATGGCGTCGCGCACCGATCAGGATCTGTCGATGAAATTCGTGCTCGTCGGCATCGTCGCTCTCGTGCTCGCGATCGCCGTCGCGAATCCGCTCTATGTCGGCGGCGTTGGAATCGGGGCGCGAATCGGCGCCGCCATGCTCATCGTCGTTTTCGGATTCCTCTTTGTCACCGTCTCTTCGCGTCTCACCGGCGAGATCGGTTCGTCGTCGAATCCGATCTCCGGCATGACCGTCGCGACGCTCCTGCTGACGTGCCTGATCTTCGTGATCCTTCGCTGGACCGGCGCGAATTACTTCGTGACGGCGCTATCGATCGGCGGAATCGTCTGCATCGCGTCGTCGAATGGCGGTACGACATCGCAGGACCTGAAAACAGGATTCCTGGTAGGCGCGACTCCCAAGGCGCAGCAAATCGCGATTCTCATCGGAGCTCTTGCCTCCGCACTCATCCTCGGTCCGATTCTTCTTGGATTGAATCGTGCCGGTTCGGTCTACCTGCCGGTAGGCAAGCAGTTAGCGAGCGGATTCGCCGCCGGGTCCGCGAGACCGGACGAGCGCGTCGACGTCTCGACGCTCCATAACCTGGAGTCTGTTCCGAGCTCTCAGGCGAATGGTGACACGAAGACTTACCACGTCTATCACCGCCAGGATTCGTCGGGCGGCAACGCGCAGAAGTACCTCGTTGACGATAACGGCCGGCTCGCGTATTTCGTTGATCCTGGGATCAACGGCGCGTACAGAACGCTGCCGAGCGGCGAGAAGATCACGTCGAAGTTCGACGCGCCAAAAGCCACGCTGATGTCGTACATCATCAAAGGAATCCTGGGCGGGAACCTTCCGTGGGGTCTTGTCATCTTCGGTGCAATGATTGCGATCGTGCTGGAGATGTCCGGTATCCCTTCCCTCGCGTTCGCGGTCGGCGTGTATCTGCCGCTGTCCTCTTCTTCGCCGATTCTCATCGGCGGTCTCGTGCGCTGGTTCGTCGATCGGTGGATCGGTAAGAAGTTCGCCGGCAAGAACCTCACCGAGGAGCAACTCGTGGCTGAAGGCGACAAGAGTCCAGGCGTGCTCATGGCGTCGGGCTATATCGCTGGCGGCGCGATCGCCGGCATCATCATCGCGCTCTTCCTCGGGGTTCCGAAGATGAAGCCAATCAACGACTGGATCGAGGCGATGTCGAAGGGGAATCCGTTTTATTCGGGCGGCACCGCGGACGTTCTCGCGTTGATTCCGTTTGCGATCCTGATCATTCTTCTGTACTTAACAGGACGGGAGACGATCCTCGCGCATCGGGAAGCGAATCCGTAACGCGATTCCCGGACCTTCGGCGAGTATCCTGTCGTGAAGGTCCATGTACGAGTTTTGTCTCGGCGTCATCGTGCTCGCGGTGGGGACGATTGTGCTCGTCCGCCTCTCGACATTTCAGCGCCTGATTCAACAGCTCCGG
>DASVHS010000106.1:0-15171 GCA_036382495.1 Thermoanaerobaculia bacterium
TCGGTCTTCTGAGTCTCGGTGTCGTCGGCTCGCGCAACGACACGCGCAGCGGAGTTCGTTTCGACCGGCTGGCGCTGCAGGCGAACGCACCGATCGGCCGCTTCGGAAACGTCTTCGCATCGGCCGGCACCGTTGATCAGAACAACAAGCGCGAGCCCGAATACAGGCTCGGCATCACGATCGCGCTCAGTCACGGAACGACGGCGGATGTGCTCGTGCAGAAGAGCGAAGGGCAGGATGGCGTTCGTGCCGAGATCCGCAAGCCGCTCACGCTCGCGAACGGTTACGGCTACACGCTCCAGAACGACACGATCTCCGACGCGCGGCTGGTGTCGTTGCAGTATCAGACCTCGTTCGGTCGCTACGAGATCGATGCCGATCCGCGAAACTCGGATCTAACGTCGTATTCGATCGCCGGCGGACTCGTCTCGATCGGTCGGACCGTCATCGCCAGCCGCGCCGTCCAGGACAGCTACGCGCTTGCTCGAGTCGGCGTTCCCGGCGTGCGGATTTTCGCCGGCAACCAGGAAGTCGGCCGGACAACGGCGGGCGGCGACTTGCTCATCCCCAATCTTCTTCCGCACTATCTGAACGTTCTGCGCGTCGACGACAAGGACATTCCGATCGAGTACGAAGTTGCCGGAACCGAAGTCACGGTCGTGCCGCCGTCACGCGGCGGCGTTATCGGCCAGTTCCGAGTCCGGCGACTTCACAGCTACACGGGGACGATGCGATTCATGATCATCGGACAGCCGTTTGTCCCATCGCTCGGCCAGATCGAAGTCAAGAACGGAGATCAGCCCCTCACTCTCTCTCTCGGCCGTGATGGCGAGTTCTACCTCGAAGACCTCACTCCCGGTTCGTATCCAGCCCGGTTGCTGATCGGCAAAGTGCACTGCGATTTCCGCCTCGAGATTCCGAAAGCCGAGGCGTCAACAACTGACCTGGGAGTCATCTCATGCGCGCCCTGAAACGAAGTGTCGTCATCCTTTCGATGTTGCTGACCATTCCTGCGTTCGCCGGCAATTGCAAGTGGAACACGACTCCGAGTGCGATCTCATTCGGGACGTACTCGGTCATGAACGCGAGTGATACTCCCACGACCACGGCATTCAGCTTCAACTGCACGCCGAACCAGTACGCGAGACTGATCCTCAGCACCGGCAGCTCCGGCGTGTTTCTTCCGAACCGAACGATGCTCAACGGCGCCAACGTCGCGAAATACAATGTGTTTCTCGACGCCGGCGGCTCGCAGGTCTGGGGCGACACCACGGCCGGCACCGTCTCCTACAGCGTCTTCAACTCACTGCCGGGGAACAAAGACTTCAGCGACAACATGTACGGCATCATGCCGAACAGCCAGGACCTGCCGGTGGGTACGTATACGGACACTCTTTTCGCCACGTTGCAGTATTCAAACAATATCAACGGACCGTGGAACTCTCTGGCTGCCGTGAGCGTGGCGGTCTCGGCGAATGTTTTGGCCGAGTGTCGCGTCGACGCGTTCAATATCGATTTCGGCAATTACAATCCGTTCACTGTCACGGCGGTCAACAAGTCGACTCTGTTCAAGGTTTACTGTACGAAAGGCGGCGCGCCGACGAGCGTGACGCTCAACAATGGGAGCTTTGCTCTCGGCGCACAGAAACGCATGTCGAGTGCTGCGGGTGCGTTCCTCAACTACACAGCGGCGCTGGGCAGCACAGCGGGATCGTCCACTTCGAGCCTTGTCCCGATCAACAATGGGTTCGCTCTCAACGGCACGCTCGCTGCTCAGCAGGACGTAGCAACGGGCTTGTATCAGGACACGCTCGTCGCAACCGTGAACTATTGACCGCGTTTGAATCGCCGCTCGTGTGAGTACAATGCGCGCGAATTGAAAACACGCGTGCAGGAGCGGTGAATGGCGGAACTCCCGGGGATTCAACGCGAGACTCTCGACGTCGACGTCGTGATCGTCGGCGCCGGACCGGCCGGACTGGCGGCCGCGTACCAGCTCGCGAAACTCGTCGCGGCGCACAACGCATCGGCGGCTGAGAAAAAACTCGAAGGCCTTTCGATCGCCGTCCTCGAAAAGGGCAAGGAGATCGGCTCGCACGGCATCTCCGGCGCCGTCATGGATCCCCGCGGCATCGCCGAGCTGATGCCCGACTGGCTCGAGCGCGGTTGTCCCGTCGAGGCCCCGGTCGGCGACGACGCGTTCTGGTACCTCACCGAGACCATGAAGTTCGCGGCTCCGATCCTGCCGCCGCCTCTGCAGAACCACGGCAACTACGTCATTTCCCTGGGCGAGATGGTGCGATGGATGGGCGGAGTCGTCGCGGAGATGGGCGTCGATCTGTTCCCCGAGTTTCCGGCGGCGCGTGTCCTCATCGAGAACGGACGTGTCGTCGGCGTTCGCACCGGCGACAAGGGCATCGACAAGAACGGCGAGAAGAAACCGAACTTCGAGCCGGGCGTCGACGTGCGCGCGAAGGTCGTGATCCTCGCGGAAGGTCCGCGCGGCACGCTGACGAAACAACTGGCGACCCAGTTCAACCTCTACGAAGGGAAAAATCCGCAGACGTACGCCGTCGGCATCAAGGAGCTGTGGCAGCTGCCGGACGATCGTTTCGCGCCCGGAACCGTGATCCACACGATGGGCTGGCCGCTCGACACCGACACATTCGGCGGCGCGTTCATCTACGGGATGAAGGACCGCATCGTCGACGTCGGTCTCGTCGTCGGTCTCGATTATAAGAACCCGACCCTCGACCCGCACGAGCAGTTCCAGCGATTCAAGTTGCACCCGTCGCTCCGCAAGATTCTCGAGGGCGGGAAGATGATCTCCGCCGGCGCGAAGGCGATTCCCGAAGGCGGCTACTTCTCGATGCCGCGCATGTACGGCGACGGATTCATGATCATCGGTGATTCCGCGAGCTATATGAACGGTGCGCGGCTCAAGGGCATCCATCTCTCGATCAAGGCGGGCATCATGGCGGCGGAAGCGGCGCTGCTCGCGCTCATCAATCAGGATTTCTCGTCGAATCAGCTGTCGGCGTACGAGGCGCTGTTCGAGAATTCGTGGGCGAAAGACGAACTGTGGTCAAACCGCAATTTCCATCAGGCGTTCGATTACGGTCAACTCGCAGGTCTCGTCAACGCTGGTCTCGGCATCGTGACTCGCGGACGCGGCTTCGGTGTCGTCAATCGCCTGGAGGGGCATGCAGGACACGAGCGAATGGAACGCATCCAGCGCTACTTCGGGGCCGAGGATCCTCATCCGCCGGAGATGATGAAGTTCGATAACAAGTACACGTTCGACAAGGTCACCGACGTGTACTACGGCGGAGTCGTCCACGAAGAGAATCAGCCCGCGCATCTGCTGATTTCGGATACGGAAGTCTGCATTACGCGGTGCACGCAGGAGTACGGCAACCCATGCCTCCACTTCTGTCCCGCCCAGGTTTATGAGCCAAAACTTACGGCGGACGGCCGCGGCAAGGTTCCCTTTCTCAACTTCACGAACTGCTTCCACTGCAAGACTTGCGACATCATGGATCCCTATCAGGTGATCACCTGGGTGCCGCCGGAGGGTGGGGGCGGCCCGAATTACAAGAAGTTATAGGAGTGCGGGGGCGGGAGCCGCCGCTTTCGTACCAAAGCGGTGACTGACGTCACGCCGTCCGAAACCGGGCATGCTTTTACTAAGTCCAACGTTTAGTAACTGCACATGGCAAGAGAAGCTTTCCCGCTCAACCGCTCGCTCGAACGCATCGCTGCCCTCCAGGCGAACGTCGAGAAGGTCATTCGCGGCAAGTCCGAAGTCATCCAGCTCTGCATCGCAGCGCTGCTCGCGAAGGGGCACATCCTTCTCGAAGACGTTCCCGGCGTCGGCAAGACCACACTCGCTCACGCGCTGGCGCGATCGCTGTCGCTGTCGTTTCAGCGGATCCAGTTCACGAGCGACCTGCTGCCCGCCGACATCGTCGGGGTGACGATTTACAAGCAGGACCAGCAGACGTTCGAGTTCGTTTCAGGACCGGTATTCACGAACGTGCTGCTCGCCGACGAGATCAATCGCGCGACGCCGAAGACGCAATCGGCACTGCTCGAGGCGATGAGCGAGGGCATGATCACGGTCGAAAAGGACCGGCTCGCCCTTCCCGATCCATTCCTCGTCATTGCCACGCAGAATCCCATCGAGCACGTCGGAACGTATCCGCTGCCCGAATCGCAGCTCGATCGCTTTCTGATGAAGATCACGATCGGCTATCCGAACGCGAACGACGAGAAGAAGCTGCTGCGGTCGGGCGGTGCCCAGGTCGCGCTCGAGCATCTCGAGCCGGTCGTCGATCAGCAGGAAGTCGTCGAGCTTCAGGAACAGGTCAATTCGATTCACGTCAACGAGTCGCTGCTCGAATACCTGATGACGATCGTGCAGACGACGCGCACGCATCCGGAAGTCGCGCTGGGCGTCTCGACCCGTGGCGCGCTGACGTACTTCAAGGCCTGTCAGGCCCTGGCGATGGTCAACGGTCGCGACTTCGTTGTCCCTGAGGACGTGAAGCGGCTGGCCGGACCGGTGCTGTCCCATCGAATTCTGATGAAGGATCGCCGGCTGCTGCGCGGCGAGCATTCTCCGGAATCGCGTTTCATCGCCAAGATCGTCTCCGAAATCGCCGTCCCGCGGTAGCCGGTTACCGGTTACCGGTTACCGATGACCACATATCCTCAAGCTGCCTCCTCGCGCTGGACATTCGACGGTGTCGTCCGCCTGACTCGTGTCGGCACGACCTACGTTCTCTTCACGATCGTCATCGGTTTTGCGGCGCTGAACACGGGCAACAACGCCCTCTACATCGGCCTGACGTTCATGCTCGGCTGTCTCTTGTTGTCGGGCATCGCGTCGAAGGGTGGGCTCAAGCATCTCGAAGTGGCGATGAGCGAAGTGGGCGAGGCGTGGGCGGGCAAGCCCGCTGACGCGACGCTGACGATCACGAACAACTCGCGCATCTGGAACGTGCGCGATGTCGTCGTGACCGCGCCAGACCTGACCGAGCCGCTGCTCATCCCGCTGCTGACACGTCAGAGCACGATCACGGTGCCGGCGCCATTCGTGTTTCGAAAGCGCGGCCGCGTCGAGCTCAAGACCGTCGGCCTCTACACGCGTTACCCGTTCGGGTTCTTTCTGAAGAAACGCCGGATGCGCATCGGTGGGGAAGTGATCGTCTTCCCGCGATTGCTTGCCGAAGATGCGGCGCGCGAACGTTTCCGTCCCGCGACCGGTGATCAGAGCACTGCGAACCTTCCCGGCATGGGCAGCGAGATCCATTCATTCCGCGAATATGTGCGAGGGGACTCGATGCGTCAGGTCTACTGGAAGAAATCGGCGAGCATCGGCCGCTGGATCATCAAGCAGACCGATCTCGACGCCGCGCGCACCGTGCATGTCATGGTCGATCCTTTCA
Source organism: Thermoanaerobaculia bacterium (assembly GCA_036382495.1). GTDB lineage: Bacteria > Acidobacteriota > Thermoanaerobaculia > Gp7-AA8 > Gp7-AA8 > DASVHS01. Next base: position 5,451 of record DASVHS010000106.1, read on the forward strand.
AGCCGCGCGGTGTGAGCGATGACGCGTTCGAAGAGATGGTCAGCGGAGCGACGACGTTCGTGTATCACGCGCTGCGTCGCGGGCTCGATGTGATCCTGACGCTGCCACGCACGACGCTTCGTGCCAAAGAGTACGACGGAGCGTTCGGCATGTTCCGCGCCCTGGCGCTGCTCGACGCAACGCACGAAGTCGTCCACCAGCAGATCGACCGCAGCACCGTCGTCTTCGGCGTGAGTCCGGAGGTTGGATCGTGACGAAGCGGCGCGAGATCGAGATGCTCCTGCTGACGATGTTCGCAGCCGTGCCGCTGTATCTCACGCAGACGATCGGCGTCGGACCGCTCATCGCGTTCCATATCGCGATGGCCGGAATTCTGATCCGCGTCGCGACCGGACGGAGTCCCGAGCTCATTCCGACCGTGATCATGCGCGGGCTGGCGATCGCGTACATCGTGTTCTACGCGATCGATGCCGCCGTGATTTCCCGCAGCGCGATCGCGGCGTCGACCCACCTCGTGCTGTTTATCGCCACGTATCAGCCGATCGAGTCGGTGCGCACGAACAACTACGCGCAGCGGCTGCTCACGACGGGACTCATCTTCATCGCCAGCCTCGCCACCGCGACGCACATCACCATCGTGCTCTTCGTCATCGCCTTCGCGTTCCTGATGTTCCGGCAGATGATGTATGTGAGTCACGTCGAGACGGTGCGTTCGATCGGGCGCGAGTATGGCGCTCCTCCGGCCTCGCGCGCCGCTGCGTTCTATCTCGCCGGTTCGACGCTCATCGGCGTGACGCTGTTCCCCATCCTGCCGCGACTTCGCAATCCTGTCGTCCAGGGTTATGGGTTCAGCGCGGCGAGCACCGGTCTCTCGGACTCGATCAACTTCAACGAGCCGCGGACGAGCAACGCGGACCCGACGGTCGTGGCGCGCGTCTGGATGGGGCAGCAGGCCATCCCGTTCTTCACGCCGCTACGGCTCCGCGCCACTGTGTACGACGCATTCAGCAGAAACCAGTGGCTGCAGACGCGCAGCGTGTTCCGCGAGATCCGGCCGCAGCGCGGCGTGTTCCGCACGGCGAAGCCGGTCGGCTTCGCGCAAACGGCGAACGTGCAGCAGCGGCTCGTTCGGACGAGCCGTCTCTTCCTGCCGCGCGGAACGTATGCCGTGTCCGGAATCGCGCAGCTGTGGGAAGGACCGACTCACGACGCGTTTCTCACCATGCAGGGTCGTGGCGAAATGCTGAATTACCAGGTGTCGATGGCGCGGGCAACCGAACCGATCCGGGCGCAACGTCCCACGGTCGTCGATTACCCGGTGACGCCGCTCGTGGCCGCGCTGGCGAAACAGATCGTCGGCAGCGAGACGCGGCCCGACGCGCAGGCCAGCCGGATCGAAGAGTACATGTCGACGCGCTTCGTCTACGTGCAGCGGCCGGAGCAGATCGGTTCACGGCCGATGACGACGGACGAGTTTCTGCTGCGCGTCCGCCGCGGACACTGCGAGTACTTCGCCGCGGGCATGGTCGCGTTGATGGCATCGCTCAACGTGCCGGCACGCATCGTCGGCGGCTTCTACGGCGGACGAGTCAATCCGCTGACGGGCTACTTCGTCATCCGCAACGAGGACGCGCACGCGTGGGTCGAAGTCTGGACCGGCGCGCGCTGGGTGACGTTCGATCCGACGCCGGTCTCGCTGCGCCCTGGCGATGGGCAGACCGGTCTGCTCGGCCGCTATGCAACGGCGCTGAGCGACTCGATCAACTATTTCTGGGATCGCTACATCCTCACGTACGGACTCGGCGATCAGATTGCGCTCGCGGCCGAAGTGATCTCGAGGATCCGACAGAGTTTGCTGGACACGGCGCAGAGTGCCAGGGACCTCCGTCGCACCGTCGCCGAGCCTCGCGTTTTCGGAACGTTTGCCGGAGTTGTCGCGCTGACCCTGCTCGTTCTCATGATCGCGCGGCGCCGCCGTCCCATCTTCGACCTCATCGCCCATCGTCTCCGCTACCTCGGCGTCGACGTGCAGGACTCGATGACGGTCGAAGAGGCGCTGGCCCTGCTCCGGTCCCGTGATCCCGCTGCTGCGGATGTTTTCGCGCAGGTGATCGATCTCTATGAAGAGGAGCAGTTCTCGTCACGGCACGACCGAGCACGCCTGGCGGACATTCGAAAACGTTTGACCGCGCTCCGTACCTAGCTAGTCATTCCGAGCCGCGAAGACGGCGAGGAATCTGGGCGGCGGCTCATTTCCTCCGCCCAGATTCCTCGCGCTCTGCGGCGCTCGGAATGACAGAATCCCTAGCGGTGGATCGACGGCAAACGCCGTGGATGGCGGATCAGCGCAGCCATCTCTCGCACGGCGGCGTCGAGTCCGACGAGCGCGGCGCGCGAGATGATCGAGTGGCCGATGTTCAATTCCTCGATGTCGGCGATCGTTGCGATCGCGTCGATGTTCCGGTAGGTGAGACCGTGACCGGCCAGCGCGGTGAGGCCGAGCTTGCGCGCCGCTTTCGCCGCAGTAGTGATCTTCTCGATTTCCAGCGGCCAGGTGCCGCCGGCGCTCCATGCGTCGGCGTACTTGCCCGTGTTGATCTCGATCTTCGGCGCTCCGATCTTGTGGCAGTGACGGACCTGCTCCAGATCGGGATCGACGAAGATCGATACGTCGATGCGCGCGTCGAGCAATTGCCGGACAACCTTCTCGACGTTGCCCGAATGCAGCACGACGTCGAGGCCGCCCTCGGTCGTGACTTCGTCCTTGCGCTCCGGAACGAGCGTCACCTGGTTCGGTTTGATCGTCTGGGCGATGCGGACCATCTCGGACGTCGACGCCATCTCGATGTTGAGATGTGTCGTGACGGTTCGCCGCAAGAGCTCGACGTCCCGATCCTGAATGTGCCGGCGATCACCGCGCAGATGGACGGTGATCCCCTGCGCCCCGGCGAGCTCGCAGATGACCGCGGCCGCGACGGGATCCGGCTCGTCACCCTTGCGCGCTTCGCGGATCGTGGCGATGTGGTCGATGTTGACGGCAAGGCGCATGGCAGTAGGTTAACAGCGGTAACGGGTAACGGGTAACGGGTAACGGGTAACGGGTAACGGGTAACCGGTAACCGGTAACCGGTAACCGGAAGATTTGGTTACCGGTTACCTGTTACCCGTTACCCAATCCAATGCTCTATCGATTCGAAGATCTCGAGAAGTCCTACGGACCCCACGACGTGCTCAAAGGCGCGACGTGGCAGCACAACCCTGGCGAGCACGTCGGACTGGTCGGGCGCAACGGCGCCGGCAAGACGACGCTGTTCCGGCTGTTGCTCAAGCAGGAGGAGCCGGATCGTGGGACGGTCCTGCGCGCGTCGGGCCTGACGATCGGTCACGTCGGGCAGCATCTCGATGCCGAGCCGGGGATGTCGCTGTTCGACTTTGTCGAGACCGCGTTCGCGGAGGTGCTGACGATCGAGCGGAAGATGGGCGCGATCGAGCACGACCTCGCCGACGCAACCCGACTCGATCACGAACGGCTGCTCGAAAAGTATTCGGAGCTGCAGCACGACTTCGAACACGCCAACGGCTACACGCTGCACGCTGAAGTCGAGCGCGTCCTCGGCGGTGTCGGATTCAATGACAAGGGCGAGTGGGACCGTCTCATCGCCGAATTCAGCGGCGGACAGCAGAACCGGGCCATGCTCGCGCGCGTCCTGCTGACCAAAGTCGATCTGCTGCTGCTCGATGAGCCGACGAATCATCTCGACCTCAAAGGCATCGAGTTCCTCGAGGAGTTCCTGCAGTCGTTCAAGGGGAGTTACCTCGTCATCTCGCATGACCGCACATTTCTGAACCGAACCGTGTCGCAGATCGTCGAGCTCGCGCACGGAAAACTCATCGAGTACAACGGCAACTACGAGCGTTTCGTCGAGTTGCGCGCGGAGCGGATGGAGAAGATGGCCGTCGACTACGAGCGGCGCCAGGAGTTCGTCGAGAAGACGCAGGACTTCATCCGCCGCAACATCGCCGGACAGAAGACGAAGATGGCGAAGTCGCGCCGCAACATGCTTAACCGGCTCGACGAGCTGGAGCGCCCCGAGACCGACGAGACATTCGCGAATTTCAAACTCGACGCCGGGCCGCGTTCGGGCGCCGTCGCGCTGACCGCGGATCGCGTGTCAGCCGGATACGGCGAGAAGCACGTCGTCGACAACTTCAGCCTCACGGTCCGCCGCGGCGAACGCTACGCGATCATGGGACCGAACGGCTCCGGCAAGTCGACGCTGCTCAAGACGTTCGCGGGCCGCCTGCCACCGCTCGCCGGCACGATTGCCTACGGACACAACGTCCTCGTCGGCTACTACGACCAGACCCTCGGCGACCTCGATCCGAAAGGAAAAGTCATCGACGAGGTCTGGAACCTCGATCATTCGCAGACGGAGCTGCAGGTGCGCTCGTACCTCGCGCAGTTCTCATTTTTCGAAGACGACGTATTCAAGAAGACGCGCGATCTGTCGGGCGGTGAGCGAGGACGCCTCGCGCTCGCGAAGATCATGTACCGCGGCGGCAACGTGATGCTGCTCGACGAGCCGACGAACCACCTCGACGTTTACACACGCGAGGCGCTGGAAGAGGCGCTGGAAGCGTTCACCGGCGCGCTGATCGTCGTCTCTCACGACCGCTACTTCATCGACCGCGTCGCCGAGAACATCATCGTCGTCGAGGACGGAACGGGCGAGGTGTACGCAGGGAACTACAGCGATCTCGTGGAGAGAATGAAAGCGGGCCTGGCGATGCCGCGTGGAGGACAGGCGCCCTCGCCTGTCCATGCGCCTGCGCCACGCCGGGAACGGACAGGCGAGGCGCTTGTCCTCCACAATCCTGAGAAGAAGAAGAAGGACAGCAAGCGCATCAAGAAGATCGACGAGGAGATGGGACAGCTCGAATCGCGCATTGCGACCGCGGAAGGGGAGCGCGAGCGCAATGACCTCCTGCTCTGCTCCGAAGAGATCTATCGCGACGGCGAGCGCATGAAGAAGATCCAGGCGCAGAACGCCGATCTGAAAGCGATGATCGATCTGCTGTATCGGAAGTGGGAAGACCTGGAGAGGGAAAAAGAGGCTATCCCGAGCCTGAGCGAGGGATCGGGGAGAGTCGGGTAGCGGGAAGGAACACATGAATTTCGAAATTCGAAGTTCGAATTAAGAATTAAGAATGAGCTCAAATGCGCCCTCCAATTCTTAATTCTTCATTCGAACTTCGAAATTCGAAATTCTGAGGGCCACGCCGCGATGCTCAGCTAAAGCAGCTCCGGTCCCCTGATCAACTTCCCTTCCGCGAATCTCGATGGCCGCAAGTCGCTCACATCGATCGTCGTTTTCCCGTCGATGATCATCTCCGCAATGAGCTGGCCGATTGCCGGCGAGTGCATCACGCCATGACCTGACGATCCGTTTGCGAGAAAAAGATTCTCGCGATTCGGGTCACGGCCGAGGATCGCGTGGCGGTCGGGTGACATTTCGTAGAGGCCTTCCCAGCAGTGTTCCGGATCGATCGGCACATTGCGCAGCGCAGGGATGCGATCATTCGCCATTCGCTGCACTTTTTCCATCCACACATCGTCGTCGGGTGGATTGTCCGGCCAGACGAGCATGACCCGGCCGTCGCGCACGCGGACGTGAAACGCGTCGCCGGCCCAGATCGTCATGGGCATGTTCGACGGGAGCACGTCGGTCGGGACCGTGCACGCGGCGCGGCGACGCAACGGAGTCACCGGAACGTCCGACACATCCGCCGCCCACGCGCCCGCGGCATTGACGTAAGTCACGTTTCGATCGAACGAATCGACCGTCGTGTTGTACTCGAACTGAGCGCCCAATCTTTTGGCCGCCTCCGCGTAACCGCGAAGAATCTTCATCGCCACGATGAAGCCGTCGGTCGGACAAAACGTGCCGCCGATCAGCGAATCGTCGTGCACCGCGGGATTCAGACGCTGGATCTCGTCCGCATCGATCGTCCGGGCCTCGTGGAGGCCGCATGCGTGCTGGACCTTCTGTGCAGCGAGCAGTTCATCGAGCTCGTGCTGCGTGCGGGCCATAAACAGATAGCCGTACTGGCGATAACCGGAGTCGACGCCGATCTCGTCCTCGAAGCGCAGCAGCTTTTCGCGGGACAGCATCGACAGCCGCACGTTCACGGCCGTTCCGAACTGGCAGCGGAATCCGCCGGTCGCCCGCGGCGTGCTTCCCGTCGTCGAATCGGGCGCGCGGTCGACGACCTTCACGTTGCGGACGCCGCGCGCGGCCAGATGCCAGGCGACGCTGCAGCCGATGACACCGGCGCCGATGACCACGACGTCAGGACGCACGCGCGTCACGTTAACATGCGCTCCGTATGAAAGCGGCCATCATCGCAGTCGGTTCGGAGATGCTCGGGCCGACGCGTCTCGACACCAACTCACTGAAGCTCACGACGGCGCTTGAAGAGTACGGCGTCGAGCTCGTGCGCAAGAGCGTCGTCGGCGACCGTCTCGACGACCTCGCCGGAGAAATGCGTTACTCCTTCGATCGCGCGGACATCCTCTTCATCAGCGGCGGACTCGGACCGACCGAGGATGATTTGACGCGCGAGGCGCTCGAGAAGGCGTTCGGGCTGAAGATGCGTGTCGAGCAGTCGATCATCGACCGCATCGAAAAGCGTTTCGCCGCGCGCGGCTGGACGATGCCCGAGGTGAACAAGCGCCAGGCGAATGTGTTCGTCGATCAGACGACGCTGACGAACGAGCGTGGCACCGCGCCCGGATTTCATCTGCAGCTCCAGGGCAAGCACATCTGGGTTTTTCCCGGCGTGCCGATGGAGCTGGAGTGGATGATCGCGACGTATCTGCGCCCGTGGCTCGCCGGAATCGGCGGCAGGCAATTCCACCGGCGCGTGCTGAAAGTCGCCGGACTCACGGAATCGCTCGTCGAAGAGAAGCTCAAGCCGTATTACGAGCGGCACAACCACGAGCCGCTGACGATTCTCGCGTCCGGCGCGGCGATCGAGCTGCACATTCTTCAGCCGTCGAAGGAGGAAGTGGCGTCGCGCGAAAAAGAGCTGCTCGAGATTTTCGGCGACAGGATCTACGGATTCGATGACGACACGCTCGAGGCGATCATCGGCCGGTCGCTCGTGGAGCGATCCTCGACGCTCGCCACCGCCGAGTCGTGCACGGGCGGTCTGCTCGCCTCGCGTATCACCGACGCACCGGGCAGCTCCCGCTACTACGTCGGCGGCGGTGTCTGCTACGACGCAAAGTTGAAGATCGAGATCGCGGGCGTGGATCCGTCGCTGATCGAGAAGCACGGCGAGGTGTCGGAGGAAGTCGCGATCGCGCTGGCGCGAGGCATCCGCGAGCGGTTCAACACGACGTACGGCATCGGAGTCACCGGAGTCGCGGGGCCGAGCGGTGGATCGGAAGCGAAGCCCGTCGGGACAGTGCACATCGCTGTGGCCGGAGCCGGCGCGCATGAGCATCGAAAGATGTTCTGGCCGATGCCGCGGCCGATGTTCAAGTGGTTCGCGTCGCAGAACGCGCTCGATATGTTGCGGCTGTTCGTGATCAGACAGGGTCGGTAGCGGGTGGCAGCCCCCGCCCAGGTCCCTCGCGATCTACGGCGCTCGGGATGACATAGTTGTACTTCCGGCCGAAGTGCGCGTACGAGAATCCGGCGACGAGGTCGTAGACGAAGTGCACGACCATCGCGACGTACAGTGAGCCGGATAGCCACACGAGCAGATGGAATCCGACGGTGAACACGGCGATCACCCCGACGCTTTTCCAACCCTGCGTGGCGTGGGCGAGCGCGAACATCACGACGGCAATCGCGATCGCGACCAGCAGGTTGCCCGTCAGTCGCGTAAGCAGCGCGGTTTGCACACCGCGCCATGTGATCTCTTCGCCGAAGCCGGCCAGCGCGGCGGACAGGATCCAGAGCATGCGCTCGAAGTGGTCGGTCGGCATGAACAACGCCACGATGCGCTTCCGCTCCTGAACTGCTTTGCGCCAGCGCGTCCAGCCGAACGGAATCGCGCACGCCAGGAACAGGCCCCCCGCGGCGATCGCAGACAGCGGAGGCATGCGTCGGGGAAAGATCTCGATCCAGTTCAGACGCGCGACGGCGATGGAGAACGCTGCGAACGCGATGAGCTGGACGAGGACGGCCTTGAAGTATCGGCGTCGCGGCGCAAACGGCCGCGACTCGATCAGTTTCATCGATCGGATCGCGAGGATCGGGATGAGGATGCCGAAGACGGCGAGGTGCGCGTAGCCGGCCGGTGCGATCCAGCGCACGTCAGCCGGTTTTCAGCCGGGTGACGTTGCTGATCACGTCGTTGTAGAGCACGACGATCATCAACGCCGCGAGGACAGCGAATCCGAGTTGCTGGATGCGTTCCTTCGCGCGCAGCGAGAGGTCGCGTCGCGCCGCGCCTTCGACGAGCAGGATGGCGATGTGGCCGCCGTCGAGCACCGGGATCGGCAGCAGATTCATCACGCCGAGCTGCAGCGAGATCATCGCCATGAGTGCAACCACCTCCACCCAGCCGCGGCGCAGCATGTCGCCGGAGATGCGCGCGATCGAGATCGGGCCGCTCAACTCCTTGACGCTGCCTTCGGAGCGGAAGATGCGGGCGATCGCGGCGAACGCGTAGCGCAGCATCTTCAGGTTCTGCTGGATGCTCTCGCCGATCGCCGGGATGAGCGAGAGCTTGCGCACTTCCGTCGGAGGGAGGAAGCCGCGATAAGGATCGCGTTCGTTGAGTTTCTGCGCCGGATAGTTCACGAAAAACTGCGAGGCTCCACGCTGGAACCCCAGAGTCAACGGCGCATTCGGCGCCTTGTTGATGACTTCGTCGACCTGGAACATGTCGTGGACCGGTTTGCCATTGATGCTGATGATTCGATCGCCGGGACGGATGTCATTTTTCGCGGCGAATGAATTCGGGATGACGCGGCCGACGATCGGCTCGAACATCGGCGTGATCCCGGCCTTCCCGACGGGGCCGTACTCGCTGTTCTCGCGTTCCGGCGTCAGTGTGGTGACTTGCGTCTTCCCGTTGCGGATGTACTCGATGCGCAGCGGAGTTCCCGCGTTCATCGTGATCGAGAGGCGCAGATCATCGAAGTCGTTGATCGTTTCCGAGCCGATCTTCACGATGCGATCGCCCGGTTGTAATCCTGCACCAGCCGCGGGCTTGTTCGGAACGACGGATCCGATGATCGGCTTCACGACGCGATACTCGGTTCCCATCATCGCCAGGACGGTGAGGAACGCGATCGCGATCAGGATGTTCATCGCCGGACCGGCGAACAGGATGAGGAACCGTTGCCACTTCGGCTTCGACAGGAACTCGTCGGGCGCGCCGGTCGCGGTGATCGGTCCACCTTCGTCGGGTGTATCGCCGGCCATCCGGACGTAGCCGCCCAGCGGGATCAGCGACACGCGGTAGTCCGTCGCACCGCGGCGAAAGCCGAACAGACGCCGTCCGAATCCGAACGAGAACACCAGCACGCGCACCCGGAACAGTTTGGCCATGAAGAAGTGGCCGGATTCGTGCGCAAAAATCAGGAGTCCCAGGACGAGGACGAAGGCGAAGATATTGGTCGGTATGTTGGACATGACTCAGATTTATCGGCTCACTGCAACATCGATTCCCCGTGCTTCATTGCGTGCCCAGCCGTCCCAGT
>DASVHS010000107.1:0-22874 GCA_036382495.1 Thermoanaerobaculia bacterium
GCTGCGTCAAACAAATCTTCGCAAGTGTTCCCGCCACCAGGGCCAGTCGTGGCCGAACGCCCCTGCCCAGAACTCACTGTGGTTCGGAATCCCTTTCGACCACAGCATTGCTGAGAAGTCGCGGTTCTCCTGCACGATCGAATCGTGCTCACCGGTTGCGATCACCCATCCGATCCGCGACAGCTTCGTCGTCCACTCACCGTTCATGTTCGGGATATTCGCGACCGGACAATTGAAGTAGCAGTTCTCGTCCCAGTATCCGTCGAGGAATGAGTGAATGTCGTAGACACCGGAGAAACAGATCGCGCGGCTGACGACGTCGGGGTAACGCGCTGCGAAGTTCGATGCGTGGAACGCGCCGAAACTCGCGCCGTAGACGGTAAGATCGCCCCGCTGCGCGCGATTGAAAATGTACGGAACCAGCTCGTGCCGCAGGTACGCGTCGTATTGAACGTGACGCGCCGCGCGAATGGCCGGATGCACCGACTTGTTGTACCAGCTCTCGTTGTTGACCGTGTCGGGAAGCACGAGTTGGATCTCGCCGGCGTCGACCTTGTCGGCGACCGATGCCGTGAGTCCGAAATCCTCGTTTTCGTTGAAACGCCCGGCCGACGTCGGAAAAAGTACGACCGGCCGCCCGAACTTGCCGAACCACAGAAACTCCATCGGCCGATCGAGGGACGGGCTCCACCATTGCACATGTTCTCGGTACATAGCGCGTTGCCGAAGGCGCGCGCGATTCTATACGATGCGTCCCCCCCGTTGGAGAGGCGGCTTATGCGCAAGAAGAGAATTGGCTTGTTGTTCGGGATGGAAGACACGTTTCCGTGGGCGCTCATCAACGCGATCAACGAGCGTGAAAAAGACCAGGTCGAGGCAGCCGCTGTCGAGATTTCGTATCTGAAAGACGATGGCGTCTTTCCGTACGACCTCATCCTCGATCGGATCAGCCACGAGGTCCCGTTCTATCGCACCTACCTGAAATGCGCCGCGGCATCGGGCGTGAAGATCGTGAACAACCCGATCTGGTGGTCCGCCGACGACAAGTTCTTCGACAACCTCGTCGCGAAAGCCGCCGGCGTCGCGGTCCCACGCACCGTTCTGCTCCCGCACAAACAATATCCGCCGAACACCGAGGCGAAGTCGTTCCGCAACATGAAGTGGGTGAACTGGGACGAAGTCTTCAACTACCTCGACTGGCCGATTTTCATGAAGCCGGCATACGGCGGCGGCTGGAAAGACGTGTACAAGGTCCACAATCCCACTGAATTTTTTGCCGCGTACGACCAGACGCGCGACCTGGCGATGATGGCCCAGGAGGCGATCGAGTTCGACGCCTACTTCCGCTGCTACGTCCTCGGACGCAAGCGCGTGCGCATCATGCAATACGACCCGAAGCAGCCGCACCATCTCCGCTACGTCGCCAATTTCAAAACGCCGCCGGCGTTACTGCAGCGCATGAACCGCGACGCCATCGCGCTTTGCGAGGGCCTCGGCTACGACATGAACACGGTCGAGTTTGCGATTCGCGGCGGGATTCCCTACGCGATCGACTTCATGAACGCCGCACCGGACGCGGACGTCTATTCGGTCGGCAAAGAGAACTTCGACTGGATGGTCGAGAACATGACCGAGGTGCTGATCGAGATCGTGACGAGCGGCAAACCGCTGGAGCTGACGGGTAACTGGCCGCAGGTGATGAACACGAGTAAGGCTGCCGATCAGCCGATCGTGCCGCTCCCCGCTCCGCGGCCCGAGGCCCGAGGCCCGAGGCCTTAGACTGTTCCCCATGCCGCCACGCCCAGCGTTCACCCTCGGGATCGAAGAAGAGTTTCAGGTCGTCGATCCGCAGACACGCGAACTGAAGTCGCACATCGCCGAGATGTTTGCCGAGGGCGAGAAACGGCTGAAGGACGAGATCAAGCGTGAGATGCACGAGGCGGTCATCGAAGTCGGTACGCCGATCTGCGCCGACGTCTCGCACGCGCGGCGTGAGGTTACGCGCTTACGCGGCGAGATCATCAAGCTGACGCGCGAGAACGGACTGCGGATCGCCGCGTCGGGTACGCATCCCATTTCGCACTGGGCCAATGTCCCGATCACCGCGAACGCACGATACGACCAGATCGTGTACGACCTGCAGATGGTCGCGCGCGCGAATCTCATCTTCGGATTGCACGTTCATGTCGCAATCGAGGATCTCGAGACTCGCATTCAGGTCATGAACGCGGCGCGCTACTTCCTGCCGCACGTCTTCGCGCTGTCCGTCAACTCACCGTTCTGGTGCGGGCACAACACCGGCTGGAAGAGCTATCGGGCGAAAGTGTTCGAACGGTTTCCGCGTACGGGATTGCCGGACTCGTTCCGTTCAGCGAGCGAATACGAGGAATACGTGCAGACGCTGATGCGCACGAACTGCATCGACAACGCGAAAAAAATCTGGTGGGACGTCCGACCGCATCCATTCTTTCCGACGCTCGAGTACCGCATCTGCGACGTGCCACTGCGCATCGACGAGACGATCTGCTTCGCCGCACTCTTTCAAGCCATCACCGTCAAGCTCTGGAAGATCCACAACAGCAACATGTCGTGGCGTCTTTATCGGCGCTCGCTGCTCAACGAAAACAAGTCGCGCGCAGCGCGCTGGGGCATCGACGGAAAGCTGATCGACTTCGGCAAGAGCGAGGAAGTCCCGTTCGGCGCGTTGCTCGACGAATTGCTCGAGTTCGTCGATGACGTCGTCGACGAGCTGGGCTCGCGCAAGGACGTTTATTACGCGCGGGAAATCGTCCGTCAGCGCACGGGCGCGGACCGTCAGCTGGCAGCGTACGAGCGTCGGAAGGACCTTCGCGACGTCGTGGACTACATCATTTCCGAGACCGAACTGGGGACCACTTGACCGTCACTGAACGGCGGCAGAGGCCCAGGCGCAATATTCACGCGCCGTACGATTTTTTTGAATACGTGAGGATCGATGACGGCTCCGTGCCGCCGGCCGACCGCACCAGGCTCGATGTCGCGCTGCTGGACATGAACCATTCGTGGCCGAACGTCGGTCACGACTCGCTCGTGCACGCGATCCTGGCGGCCGCCGCCGAGCTGCATGACGAGATCGTCGCGGCCGGCATCAAGGTTCGCGTCATCTCGTACGACGTGCGGCGCCGGCTGCAGATCCCGAGCTCGCCGAACGGACGCTTTCAACTGTACGTCGGCACAGGCGGTCCCGGTCATCTCGATCCGCGGATGAACAACGGCCACACTGCCGAATCGCAGGGCATCGACGAAAGCATCGAATGGGAGGCGCCGCTCTTCCGCCTGTTCGACGCCATCCTCGGCAATGAACGCGCAGCGATGCTCGCGGTTTGTCATTCGTTCGGCCTGATGTGCCGCTGGTCGGGAGTCGCGTCGCCGCGTCTGCGGGAAGAAAAAAGCAGCGGGATGCCGACGAACGTGCTCACCGACCACGTGGCTACGCACCCGTGGTTCTCGCAATTCGCGGATGAGTTGCCCGACCATCGTCACTTTCGGGTGATCGACAACCGTCTCTTCGATCTCCAGCTCGAATCTGCAGGCAAGGCGTTTCCGGTCGCATTCGAATCGGAGCACAGCGAAGCACTCACGATGATCGAATTTGCGCGAAGCGGTGCGATGCCTCGCGTTCTCGGCGTGAATCATCATCCCGAGATCGTCGATCGAGTGCACGTCCTCCAGGTGCTCGATCAGAAATGGAAGCACGGCGATGTCGACGAGCAGTGGTTTCGCGAACGCCAGCACACGATGAAAGAGATGCTGAACGACGAGACCGACCACCAGAGCCGGCTCACGTCCCACTTCACCCTGTTGGGACCCTTGCGCCACCATCTGGCGCGTCTGATCGCGGAACGCCGCTAGAATCGACGCGGGATGCGCCCGCACAGCCTCAATATCGTCGCCATCGGAGGGGGTACCGGACTATCGACCCTGCTTCGCGGCCTGAAGCGATATGTGGAAGCCGAGGGGGCGTGGTCCATCTCGAACCTGGGCGCCATCGTCACGGTGACCGATGAAGGCGGCAGTTCCGGCGTCCTGCGCAAAGAGTTCGGAATGCTTCCGCCCGGCGACATCCGCAACTGCATCGTCGCGCTCGCGGAAGAAGAACAACTCCTGTCGCAACTTTTCAACTACCGCTTCGACACCCACTCCGCGCTCAAGGGCCATTCCCTCGGCAACCTGCTGTTGATGGCGATGACGGAAATCACCGGCGGCTTCGACAACGCGATCCTCGCCGCATCGGAAGTCCTGGCGATCCGCGGCGAGATCTATCCGTCAACACTCGCCGACATCCGATTGCGAGCCACGCTCGCCGACGGAACGGAGCTCGTCGGCGAGGTCGCGATCAGCGGCTCGAACCTAGGCGAGAAACCGGCCCAGAAGCCTCATCACGCACGCATCGTTCATCTGGCGATCGATCCGCCGGACGCGGAGCCGCCGGCGCGCGCTCTCGACGCTCTCGCTGCTGCGGACATGATCATCATCGGCCCCGGCTCGCTTTACACATCGGTGCTGCCAAACCTCGTGATCAAGCCGATCGCTGAGGCGTTACGGAACGCAAAGGCGTTGCGTGTGTACATCTGCAATGTGATGACGCAGCCCGGCGAGACCGACGGCTACTCGGCCGAGGACCACTTAAGCGCGATCGTCGAGCACGCCGGCCTCGTCGTCGACGTGATGATCATCAACGGACGTCGTCCGTCGGAGACGATTCTGTTCACGTATGCCGCGGAGAACCAGTTCCCGGTTCAGTTCGACGTGAATTCCGTGCGCGATCTCGGGGTCACGCCGTTTTTCGGCGACGTCATTGCAGAGGCAAACTACGTGCGACACGACTCGGCCGCGCTGGCTGACACGATTTTCCGTCTGTATGACCGGTATGGCCGCACGCTCGAGCGGATGCGACGCGGAGAAGGATGAAGATGCCTCAGCAGAACCTCGAAGTCATCATCCTCGCTGCCGGCCTCGGCAAGAGGATGAAGTCCGCGACGATCAAGATTCTTCATCGTGCGGCAGGACGTCCCATCATCGAGTACGTGCTCGACCTCGCGGCGCAGTTGTCCGACGCGCCACCTGTCATGGTCGTCGGCCATCAGCGTCAGGCAGTGCAGGAAAACGTCGGTGATCGCGCCAGGTTTGCCGTTCAGGAAGAGCAACTGGGGACCGGTCACGCCGTTCTCCAGGCCGCGCCGAACCTCGAAGCGAACGGCGTGAAGGGAAAGAAAATCCTGATCCTTTCCGGCGACGTTCCGCTTACGCGCGTGGAGACGTTGCGGCGATTGCTCGACGAACACGATCGCTCGCGAAACGCGCTCACGCTGCTGACGATGAAGCTGGACGAGCCGGCGATGTACGGCCGCATCATTCGAGACGGCAGCGGCGCGGTCCTGAAAATCGTCGAGGCGAAAGACGCGTCGCCGGAAGAGAAGCGCATCGATGAAGTCAACGCCGGCATCTATGTGTTCGACGGCGAGCTTCTGTTCGACAATCTCCGCAATCTCTCGAACAAGAACGCGCAGGGCGAGTACTACCTCACCGATCTGCTCGGCGTACTGCGCAAAGCCGGCAAGCGAGTCGGCGCGGTGATCGCGGACGATCCGGTCGAAGCGCTGGGCGTCAACTCGCGCGCGGATCTCGCGATCGTCGAGGCCGAGATCCAGCGCCGCGTCGTCGAGAATCTGATGAACGGCGGCGTGACGTTTCGCAATCCGACGACAGTGGTCATCGATTCGACGGTCTCGATCGGCAACGACACGGTCATCTATCCATTCGTGACGATCGAGGGAACGACTCGGATCGGCAGCGGCTGCGTGATCGAGCCCGGCGTTCACCTGCAGAACGTGACCATCGGCAACAACGTGCACGTGAAAAGCGGCACGGTCGCGGAGGGGTCCGAGATCGCTGATGACGCCGCCGTCGGACCGTACGCGCATCTCCGCCCGGGCACGAAGCTCGGCAAGCACGTGAAGGTCGGAAACTTCGTCGAGACGAAGAAGGCCGTGTTCGGCGAAGGCTCAAAGGCGTCGCATCTCTCGTACATCGGCGACGCGGACATCGGAGCCGACGTGAACATCGGCGCGGGGACGATCACGTGCAACTACGACGGCGTGAACAAGCACAAGACCGTGCTCGAAGACGGCGTCTTCATCGGATCGGACACGCAGCTCGTCGCGCCCGTGCGCGTGGGCCATGGCGCCTACGTCGGGGCCGGCTCGACGATCACGAAAGACGTTCCTCCCGATTCGCTCGCGCTCAGCCGCGTCCCGCAGAGAGTGATCGAAGGCTGGGCCGCGAGAAAGCGGGAAGAACAGAAGGCGAAGAAGAAGAAATAGTCAGCGCCGCGCCAGGTCGACGCGCATCCGTCCGAAGTCGACGACGGCCTTGAAGTTCTTCAGGAAGTTCTCCCCGATGATTCCGACCGATCGCTCCTGCTCGGAACCGCTGTACATCGGCAGTGTGTGGAAAGCGCCCGCCCATCGATCGACGCCGATCTCGACCTGCTCGACCTTCGAGCCATGTTTCTTCGCACCGCCCAGTCCCTGAAGAGTCGCGCTGTGAACGCGCGGCGCGAACATATTGATCGGCATCGACGCGATCTGCGATTCGTTCAGGAAAGTGACTTCGGAACCGGTATCGAGCACGAACATGTACCAGCCGCGCTTGTTGATCGTGCCGCGCACGTGTGGACGGAAGCCTTCGAAGAACAGGTTCTGATCGTCGACCGGGTGTTTGTCGGCGGAAGTGAGCTTCGTGAACGTCACGCGGCTGCGATCGAAGTCGAACTCGAGCCTGAACTCCTTCAGCAGGTTGGCGCCGAGGAGGAAGTCGATCCTGAATTCTTTTTTGCCGGTGACGAGGAAACGCATTTTGTCGTCGGGCATGATCGCGACGGGCACGTTCGACAGCTCGATATCGCCGAGGTCCAGCGTGCTGAGCATCGCAAAGTCGACGGAGATCGGTTCGCCGAGAAGACCGTAGAACGTGCCGCGCGAAACAGGGAGATGCTTGATCCCGATCTGATCGGCCAGACGTTGCGAAACGATCGAAAGAACGGCACCGGAGTCGATGACTGCCGTGACCGGCACCGGAGATTTGTCCAGTCGTACCTCGATGCGCGGCACATCCGGTCTCCCGATCTTCATCCGCAATTCATCCGACCTCGGGCCGCCCGAAAGCCGGTAGACATCGACGTGCGCAAGCGCCTTCAGGTAATCGAGATGCCACTGCAAAACGGTGAGCCCGTGTTCCATCGCGGTCTGCGCCCATTCCAGGCTCGTTTCGAAGTTGTTGTCCATGTACTCGGCCTGCGAGAGTCCCCACGCCGCATCCGCATAAAGCGTGTGGAACGGCGCGAGCTCGATCGCTGCGCGGAAATGTTGCCGGGCCGCGGGGAGGCGGTTCGCCGCCAGCTCGGCCTGGCCGAGCGCGAGCAACTCGTCGGACGATTTCCTGGCCCGCGCATCGATGCCCGGCGCAAGATCCATCGCCCTCAGATAATCCGAGCGGCGAATCATGTCTTTCAGATCGGCGCCGCGCTCGATCTTTGTCGGAATGACGGTCAGCGGCTCGATCGAAACATCCGAGTAAAGCGCGCAGCCGGCCGCAATGAGAGCTGCGAGCGAGACGACGAGCTGCCGTGAAGGTGGAACGATCATTCCGAGTAGCGACGATTCTACGGGCGCGATCGAAACGCGCCTAAGCACGAGACGGTTTTGTCACACGCGCGGCCGCGACGACGCCTTCCCGACCATGATTCCCAGCTCGCGGATCTGGTAAGCGAGCGCCTGACGCGAGATCTTCAGCAGTGCCGCGGCCTGATTCTGATTGCCCGACGCGGCCAGAAGCGATTTTTCGATCAGATCGCGACGGAAGCGCGCGACCGCGTCCTGGTACGACCCCGCCAGCGTGCGCGCCGGCTTGACGTTCCGAAGACGTTCCGGCAGGTGCTCGATGTCGATCTCGCGCGCTTCGCCGGCAATCGCGTGCGCCGCGCGAATCGCGTTCTGGAGCTCGCGAACGTTGCCCGGCCAGGCGTACGACTGAAGCAGACTCTCGACCTCGCTCGTGAAAGCCTGCGGGCCCGAACGATGGCGTGCGCGTTCGCCCGCAAGGAAATGTTGTGCGATGAGCATGACATCCGACCCGCGATCCCGAAGTGGTGGCAGCACGATGTCGACGCCGCGAATCCGATAGTAGAGATCCTCGCGGAAGCGACCTTCTTCGACCGCGGTCTCGAGCTTCCGGTTCGTGGCGCTGACGATGCGTACGTCGGCCGTGCGATTCGTCGTCTCGCCCAGGCGGCGAAACTCACCGTCCTGCAGAAAACGAAGAAGTTTTGCCTGGGCCGTCAGTGGCATCTCGCCGATCTCGTCGAGAAACAGTGTGCCGCCGTCGGTCGTCTCGATCACGCCAGCGCGATCCCGGTCGGCGCCGGTGAATGCGCCGCGCACGTGACCAAAGAGCTCGCTCTCGACGAGGTTTTCAGGCAGGGCTGCGCAGTTGAGGGCCGTAAATGTCCGGCTTCGCCGCGGCGAACCGCGATGGATCGCGCGCCCGATCAGCTCTTTTCCGGTTCCTGACTCGCCAAGGACGCACACCGCCACGTCGCGCGGCGCGATTTTCTCGACAAGCGTGAATACGGAGCGCATCGCGGTGGATTCACCGACGATTCCCTCGACTCGATCGGGATGGGCGACGACCGGCGACTCATCCTGCTCGACGACACGTCGCAGACGGTAATTTTCGGCACGAGTGCGGAACACGGCGGCGATCGCTTCGCGCGACGCCTGCGGCCACGAGCCGCAACCTTCCAGGTACACGAGCTCGCGATCGCTGCCGCGAAGCCAGTCGTTTTCCAGTGCGAGCACGACGCGATCCAGCGTCGCGGCGTCGAATACGCGAGAGCCGTCCTGTGACCAGTGTCCAAGCCGGTTCCGCGTCGTGTGACACCACGACAGCGGAAATGTCTGTGCGCGGAACGGGTACTCCGCCGAAGCGGCCAGTCGCAGCGTCTCGATGTCCATGCCGGACTGGATGCTTCCGTCGACGGGCATGTCGATCGACAACTCGGTCGCGATGTCGCGCGCGACGTCGTCACGCCCGATCCCGAGCGCGGAGCGGAACAACTTGAGCTTCTCGGAGCGATCCGCCGGGGCTGGCGGACTCGAAGCCGGATACTTCTCCCACGCGGCGAGCGTCCGCATGAACTCGCTCACGAAGGAATCGGTGTCCAGCGCACGACGCGTCCGCATGAGTCGATGACGATCGTCGAGCTCGCGGTTGCACGACTTTCCCGTGGAACGGAGCGGTGACTGCTTGCGCTCGATCCAGTCGATCTCGTCCGCCATGAGCGCAACCGCTTCACGAATCTGCGGCGACTGATCGGTCCGAAGCAGCGTGTCGGCGTGCCGTCGCGCGTCCCCGAAATGACCGCGCGAGAAATCGAGGTAGCCGGACAGAAGATCGATCTCGCTCAGGCGATGATCGTCGTGCGTCGTCGCGTAATAGTGCCGCAGTCGCTGAACGTGTTGCGCTGCCGGCGCCCAGCGGCCGTCGTCGATCTCCACGAATGTCAGTGTAAAGAGGGTGCCGGCGGCGGCGCGGTCGCCCTGCGCCTCGTCGACGCTGGTCAGCGCCTCGAGCGCGATCGCGCGAGTCTCGCTCCAGTGGCCGGCGGAGAATGACGCGAAGACGCGATCGAGCTCGGCGTCGATCCGCTCGGCGGCGCAACGCGCGGCGGCGACCGATTGTCCAGCGAGGTCCGCTGCTCGATCGAAATCGCTGTCGAGCAACGCGCGGTACGTCGCCAAACGCTTGCCGAAGTAGTGATTCGGGTCGAGCGCTTCTGAGCTCGCTTCCAGATCGAGCAAGGCATGCTCGTAGGCGAAGCGCGTCCTTTCTTCTTCGTTCGCCGGTTCCACGTCGACGCGGCGTGCTTCGGCGGTCTTGCCGGCGAGCCGCAGCAGCTCGACGCGAAGAATCTGCGCATCGAATGCGCTCGAGCTCAATCGTTCGAGACGGGCCAGTGCGGCGGAGTAGTCGCCGGTGCGGCGCTCACAGCGCGCGAGCAGCAACTCGCGTTTGTCGTCAGCGACGAGCGGCGCCAGATCACGAGCGTCCGCGTAGCGGCCATTGTCGACCATCGCGAACGCCAGCCGCGCCGCGAGCGCGGGCGACAGAGCACTTCGTGGCAACGCCGAAAGCGAGGCGACGACGTCTGTTGCGCTCGACCACACTGCGGTTTCGAGAAGTTCCGTTCCGCGATGCACTTCGCCGCAATCGATCAGGAGCAAACCGGCCCGAACGGGATCGGCCACCGTGGCGGCGGCACGGCAGAGCGCGTCGCGCGACGCGGACGGGATGTGGCGCGCGCAATGAACGCGAATGGCATCGGACGCGAATCGGAACGAATCCGCGTCGATCGACGTCACGCCGTCGATGACCAGATCGTCGAGTGGCTGCTCGAACAGAAACTGCCGCAGAAAGTCTTTCGCAAGTGCCAGCGGCACGCACGTTCCCAGCAGCGCGAGCGCCGCGATATACGAACGACGCGGCTCCGGAGTCGTTACGAAGCCGCCGTCGTCGACAGGAATCCGGCCTTCGTCGACAAACGCGTCGAACCCGTCGCTCGCGAGAAAGTGGTCGAGCCAGCCGCGAGGATCGGCCGTTGCGGCGAGGCGATCTTCGAGAGCGCGTTGCGCGGCGATCCGCGTCGAGATCGCCATCCATCGGCGCGTCCCGGCCGCCTCGGTCAGTTCCCGTCCGCCGCGAATGATCTCGACGACGCGCCGCGAGTCTTCGTCGAGTTTGCCGCTGACAATGACCACGTGCTTCTTCGACGCAAGGAGCTCGATCAACCGGTCAGCGACAGTCGCCGGCGCGAGTTGCGATCCGGGTAGTGTCGAATCGACCGAAGCGAGCGCGCCGTATCGCTGGATCGGGAATTCAGTTCCGATGACGATGAGATGCGCGGAACTGTCGAGCATCGCCAGCGCGCGAAATGCCGTCGCATCGGTGACGAGGTGCGGTCCGCCGTGCTCCCACATGGTTGCGAGCGTTTCGGGACCGGGCGGCAGGATCTCGCCCACCGCCGACCGCAGCAGCCATTGCAGATCGGCGGCGGCGTCTTCGCGGACGCGGCGACGAACCTCGGCGTAGACGGATTCGGCTCGGGTCCAGGACTGTCTCAGGACGTCCAGCGGCGGCGCGCCGATCGTCTCAGCAAATCGTTGAACGCTCTGCAGCGCGAGCGGTGCAGTTCCGGAAGCACGCGCAGTCGCACGAAGAAGCCGGCAATCCGTTCCTCGCTTGCGCACAACCACCCATTCGCCCGGATCGAAATCGCCGTCGGCGATCCCGGCGAATTGCAGCAGCGCGATATGCGCAGCAAACTGCCCGACGAGCGACAGTCGATCGCGTGCGCCGAGGTTGCGGAGTTCCGCGAGGGGTGTGTGCGGTGCAGAAAGGCTGGGAAACGGCAATGTGGAGTGGCGAAGCGTGGCCACGGTCGCGATCGGCCAGGCGAAGTTGCGCAGCGACACGCCGGCTGAATCGCTGCCGCGCCGGGAAACCCCTCTCATGGACACTTGGAAGGGAGATGCTACATCAGCAGGAGTCCCTACCCGCCGCGACTAGAATATGCGCCGCTTGAACGACATCGAGATCGCTACCGAAGCCGCGCGCCGCGGCGCTGAAATCCTCCTCCACTATTGGGAAGACCTCGGAAAAGAAGACGCGGACATCAAGTCGCGGAACGACTGGGTCTCCGCCGCCGACCGCGAAAGCGAGAAAGCGATCATCTCGTGCATCCGCGATCTTTCACCGGGCGACTCCTTCCTCGGAGAGGAGTCGGGCGCATCCGCGGGAAAAAGCGATCGCACATGGATCATCGATCCGCTCGATGGCACATCGAACTATCTGCAGCATTTTCCGTTCTGGTGCGTGTCGATCGGACTGCAAACCGGAAGCGAGATGACTGCCGGCCTCGTCTACGAGCCGCTGCGCACAATTTTCTTCACCGCCGAACGGGGTGCCGGAGCGTTCCGCGACGGCGCACGACTGCGCGTTTCCGATCAGGAGACCGTCGAGGGCGCGTTCCTGGCGACGGGGTTTCCTTTTCGTGCACAAGAATATGTATCTGTATATTGTGACATATTCGAGAACGTCATTCGTATCGCGAAAGGTGTACGTCGCGCGGGCTCTGCGGCCCTCGATCTTGCGTATACGGCGGCCGGCGTATTTGACGGCTTCTTCGAGCTTCATCTCGCGCCATGGGACGTCGCCGCGGGCTCGCTGCTCGTTCGCGAAGCGGGCGGTCTCGTCAGCGATTTTTCCGGCGGCGACCGATGGTTCGAGCGCGGCAACATCGTCGGCGCATCGCCCGGCGTCCACCGTGATCTGCTCGGGCTGATCAAGCGCTCGGTCACGGAAGACCAGCTCGACCGGCGCGTCGCCCCACGCCCGATCGCATGAAACACGCGAAGCTGCCGCGCGCGTTCTACCTTCAGGACACGGTCACCGTCGCGCGCGCTCTCCTCGGCTGCCTGCTGTGGCGGCGTATCGATGGCCGGCTACTCGCTGCCCGCATCGTCGAGACCGAGGCCTATCTCGGGGCCAATGATGCGGCGAGTCATGCGCGGCGAGGTTTGCGCTCCGCACGCAACGAGTCGATGTATCTCGAAGGCGGTCACGCCTACGTCTACTTCACGTATGGCATGCACTGGTGCCTGAACGTCGTCACGCAGGAAGAGGACATCGCCGAAGCGGTTCTCCTGCGCGCCGCCGAACCCTTGCGCGGCATTCGCGAAATGCGCGAGCGGCGGCCGAAGGCGAAACGCGACTACGACCTCATGAACGGTCCCGGCAAGCTCTGCTCCGCGCTGGCGATCGACAAGAGCCTCGATGGCGAGAGTCTTCGCGGCACACGGCTGTACATCACAGAACGTGACGTCGACGTCGATGCCGACGACATCGCCGTGAGTCCGCGGATCGGCGTCGAAGGTGCGATTGGAGCGGCACACTGGCCGCTGCGATTTTTTCTCAAGGCGAACCGCTACGTCTCTGCGTATCGCAATGCAAGTTGATCATTACCTCACGCTCGGTTCGCCGGCCGAATCCCGGCTGAAAGTCGAGCGATCCGAGTTTCTCGGACTGGCCTTTCCTTGCGCGAGCGACGAGGAATTCTTCGCGTCGCTGCAACGCATCGAGAAGCAGCACTTCGATGCGACGCATCATTGCTGGGCGTTCCGGATCTTCTCCGATCAGGCCGCGGGCACAGGGCCTCGCTCGTCGGATGCAGGTGAGCCGCACGGGTCGGCCGGTAAGCCGATTCTCTCTGCGATTGAAGGCGCGGACCTGTTCGATGCAGGCGTCGTCGTCGTGCGCTGGTTCGGCGGCGTGAAGCTCGGCACCGGCGGCTTATCTCGCGCGTATCGCGAGGCCGCGGCGGAAACGTTGCGCGGCGCGGCGATCATCGAGCGATTGCTTTACGACACCTACGACGTCGTCGTTCCATTCGATTCGGTCAGCGTGATTTACCGGTTGCTCGATCCGCCGCACATCGTTCTGAAGCGCGAAGCGTTCGGAGAAAAGAACGTCTTCACGATCGACGTCAGACGTTCGCGCGCGACCGACGTTGAGAAAACGTTGACCGAACGGCGCCTCGCGTTTTCACGAGCGACTACTCCTCGCTGACCGTTGTCCCGGCGATGCGGTCACCAGTGCGCGGCCTTCCGGCAAGCACGAACACGACCTCGAGCATGTTCCAGCCGGGCACGATCAGCGGGAAATTGCGAACCAGCGAGCGGAAGTAGCCGCAACGTTCGCCCCGCGGCGTGATCAGCCGGAGCCCGAGGAGCTGCTTGCCGACGGATCGCCCGCGGATGCCGTCCCGGAAGAGGATCGCCGCGATCAGGATGGCCAGGGCCACCCACCAGACAATCTGGATGCCCTTCACCGATCCGCCGATCCACGCCAGGGCGTAACTGATGAGAGACGTCGGCAGGATGAGCACCACGGCCATCGTTACGGCATCGACCAGAAACGCGGCGATCCGGAGGAGAGTCGTCTGTGAGCCGTCAGCTGAAACCATCGTGGTCCGAGTTCGTAAACTCCATCGTAGGTGTCCATGAACGCTTTCGTAAACAGGCTTTATTTGCTGGGGGCTGTGCTCCTCGTGGTTGGCTGCACGGCCGGCGAGCGCCGGCACGAAGTCATCCAGCGGCAGTGGCCGGCCTCCGCGATCCGCACTGTCGAAGTGGATGGCGTCGACGGCAGCCTGTCGGTCGAAGCGGGATCAGCCGACCAGGTCACGCTCGTCGCGCGCGTGCGCAGCACCGGCGTCGAACCGCGAAAGCGCCAGGACAACCACGGCTACTTCGAAACCGAGCTGAACGGCGACACGCTGCACATCGGTCAGCAGAAGCCCCACGTCCACATCGGATTTCCGTTCTTCTTCCGTGCGAAGACGGAGATCGACTACGAACTTCGCGTTCCGCCGACGGTCGCGCTCGACTTGAGGATGATCAACGGCCGCATCGCGTCGCACGGAGTGAACGGTGCGACGGAGATGAGGACGGTCAACGGTCCGATCGAGGTCGAGACCGGCGGATCGAGCGAGCTCAGCGCGCGCACCGTCAACGGCAGCGTGCACGCGAAGTTCCTCAACGATTTCCGCGGCGCGCGATTGAAGACGGTCAACGGCGGCGTCGAAGCGCTTCTGCCGTCGACGGCATCCTTCACTTGCGACCTTTCGCAGGTCAACGGCGACTTCGAGGCGTCGTTCCCACTCAGCATTCACTCGCACCCGGGCAGCAGGCGAGTGTCGGGTCAGGTGAATGGCGGCCAGTTCGAGCTGCAGATCACGACCGTGAATGGTGACGTCGAAGTGCAGCACGTCGCTCCACCGCGTCCTCCCGTGGCTCCGAAGCCGCCGGCACCACCCGCGCCTCCCGTCGGCTAGAGCGGGGCAAACGGCCCGCCCGGATCCTTCCACTTCGCTGCGCTCAGGGTCAGGATGACTTCGTCAGTTGACGGTCTCGCCCGCGTGCGAGAAGTGAAGCTCCTCTTCGGGCCAGCGCTGTTGCAGAACACGCTCGAAGTGCGGGCGGATGATGCGGTCGTAGCGCTCGCAGAATGAGGGATCGATGTCGAAGATCGCTTTCCGCGCACAATTGACGAGGCAGCGCGCTTCGCGGTGCGACACGGTCATGTCGCTCGAGATCAGGTTCAACGTCAGCTCGACGATCATCCGGATCCGACGCAGCCGTCGCCGTTCGTAGAACGCAGAACGCGGCTCGGCTGTTTGCTCAGTCTGGAACTTGGGCATCGTCAGACACGGCGAAACGCCGGTCGTACTGCGTGCATTCCGTCCCAGTGTGACAACCGGCTTTTCGGAGTCGGGCCTTGGTTTTTCCCGCGACTCAGGCGTGTTCCCGATCGCCTTCGGCCCAGATTTCTGCGGCGAGCACCGGATCGATTCGGGACTCGTAATAGCGAATCGCGGAGCTTGCAACCGCGCGAACCGACACGTAGTTCAGAGCGCCGCCGGAAACCGCGCCGACGATCGGAACGATGCGCGCCAGGCGCTCACGAACGAAGCGCGCGCCGATCCGCTCCGCGACCGCGCCGCCTTCGACAGTCGCAGATCCGAGGACGGTAGCGATGCTCTGTTTACCGACACCGACTCCGGACGAAAACGCGAGGCACGACAACGCCTCGGTAAAACGCTCTCGCGACGTCGGCGCGTGGCCGTAGATCGTGGCGATACCGAGGATCATCCGGAACTGTTGATAGACCAGGTAGGCGAGGTCGGCACCGAGTGCGCCGATCGCGAGGGCGCCGCCCGGCAGACCGGTCACTGCGCCGGCTGCTGCGCAACGGAGCGCCGTACGTCGGGCCAGCGTGCGGGCCAGCCGAACGGGCCGGTATCCCGGCGCTGTGGTTTTCAGCTTCTCGATCTCGGCCTCGATTTTTTTTGGGTCGATGTCTTCGAACAGGGACCGGAAGACTTCCTCGAGGATCGAGTCGGCTCGGCGTTTCAGATCGCGGACCTTGCCCATGGTGATGCCACCCAATTTACGCGGCGAGTCGTGAAGCTGTTGGTGTTCGGCCGTGAATTCCATGTGAGGAGTTACTTGTCAGGCTTGGTGGCGCTCTTGGTTTCGGTTTTTGTCTCAGACTTCGCGTCGGACTTCGCGTCGGACTTCGATTCGGTCTTCGTCTCCGTCTTCGACTCCGACTCCGACTTCGGTGCCGTGGATGTGCTTGCGTAATCGGTCTTGTAGAAGCCCGACCCTTTGAACTGGATCGCCGGTGACGAGATCAGTTTGCGCATATCGCCGCCGCATTTCGGACAATGCTTGTACGGCGGGTCGGAGTATCGCTGGATGATCTCGACGCGCTCCCCGCATTTCTCACACGCGTACTCGTAAAGAGCCATCGATACTTCCTTTCGTGTTGTGCAACATCGCGCCGGAGGGCGCGATTTCAGAGGCTGACGCGGGCCTGCGATTTCTCTTCGGCCGCGAAGACCCGGCCGTCGCGGAAATAGATCGCTGCGACCCCGCCATCCGTCGTCCGGTAGTACCAGGCCTCGTTCGTCGTGGACGGCCTGTCGGTCGTGACCGTCCAGCCCGGAACCGGTTTTCCGAGGAGCCTGGCCACGTCCTTTTCGGACATGCCCACCTCGATGCCGGCGAGTTTCTCGTGCGTAACGGCCAGCCGCGCGAGCGCGGCGTCGAGGCCGTTGCGCGCAGATTCATTGCGCGGATCGCTGACGATCACCGCGCGATAAAACCGGATCGCGTCCTGATAGCGGCCGAGCGCTGCCAGGTCGTTCGCAAACTCGAGTCGAATTCGATCGTAAACCTCGCGCGCGCGGCTATGACCGGGATGCCGGCGCACGAACGAGGACAACGCGTCCGCGTAGATCTGGCGGGCGTGCGCCGTCGGTTGTGCTGACGCGACTTTCTTCTGCTTCAGGACGTCACGCCACTCCGACTGATGATCCGGCTGGTCGGGCGTCGCGCTGCATCGCAACAAAGCGAAGACGACGATCGAAAAGACCAACCGCGGACGCACGAAAGAAAGGTAGCACAGTGTTCTATAATCGCGCAGCCTCGTGCGGGGAGTCTCGGCGCGCGGCAAGCTACAGCAACCGGAGGATTTATGGCTGTGAGGGGCGACGAAGTCGCTAGCTCGATCGAAGCCCACGTTCGGGGATCGCTCGAGAAACTGGTGAGCGAGATCCGCTCATCGGTCGACGACGTCCGCGCGGCGGTGGACTCGCAACTCAATGCGGCGCTGCAGAGCGTGCAGGCCGACGTGAAGTCATTGACGTTTCTTCCGCACATCAAGAAAGCGATCGGCGAGCTCGAAGCGAGTGCGCCAGCGGCGGCGGCAGCTCCGGTCAGCGGTGGCGGCGATGCGAAAAAACTCAAACGCGCGCTCCAGTCGATCGAACGCGGCAAATCGCAGGTCGATGTTCTCAACGGACTTCTCGAACAGTGCGTGGAGTTCGGATCGCGTGCTGCGCTTCTGATTCTGCGCGGCGAAACATTCAGCGGGTGGAAAGGCGCCGGATTCTCGACGCACGGCGGCAACGACGAAACGATCAAGCGCTTCAATGCCGCGCCTGGACTCGTGCCGCAGCTCGACGACGTCCTGCGTCAGGAACGCGGCATCGAGTGGGATGGTGCGAACCTCGCCAGTCGCTTCGGCGTCGGCGCACCGGCACGCGCGATCCTGATTCCGATGGTGATCAAGGACAAGGTCGCGGCCGCGGTGTACGTCGATGCGACACCGGATGACGTGTCGAAACTCGATCGCGCGTCGATCGAGATCCTCGTCTACACGACCGGTTTGCTCGTCGATACGCTCGCAATCCGTAAGAAGATCCCTTCGCCGAGCTTGAGCGACGAGTCGCAGCAGCCGGCACAACAGGCCCCTCGTCCGCGACCGGCACCTGCACCGGCAGCCCCGGCGCGCCCCGCTCCGGCGCCGCGACCAGTCGAGCCGGCAGTCGCCGCGGCAGCAGCGCAATTTCGCGACATGACTTCCCCTACCGCAATCCGTCCGTCGCCGGCCAGTCAGCCGGCTTCGGCACCCGCAGCGCGTCAGGCCCCTGCGCCTGCGCCGCGACCGGCACCGGCCGCGGCACCGTCGCCGCTCGGTGGGGGGGACGATCATCGTCCGAGCACCCAGTTCGTTCCGTCCACGGGCGTTCAGCGCGGGGGAGCGTCCGGCGGCGGAGGCACGGAAGAATCGAAGAAACACGACGAGGCTCGCCGGTTCGCGAGGCTGCTCGTCTCCGAGATCAAGCTGTACAACGAGTCGAAAGTCGACGCCGGACGCAAGAACCGCGATCTTTACGAGCGGCTCAAGGAAGACATCGATCGCAGCCGGCAGATGTACGACGAACGCATTGCCGAGGATGTGCGGAAGTCGTCGAATTACTTTTACGACGAGCTGGTGCGGGTCCTGGCTGACGGGAACGCCGACTCGCTGGGGTTGTAACTGGCAACCCCTCTGCACCGCCGCGACACGTGGCACTCACTGCACTGAGGCGGAAGTGGGTCGTGGCTGCGGTCACCATTCCGGTGATCGCTGCGATCGTGGTCGTCACGGTCCTGTATTACAGCAGGGCTGAACAGAGTCGCGCCGAGGGTCCACCGCCGGCGAAGCCTGCGGCGCCTCCCGACCTCGAAAAGCTGCGCGAGAAGTACACGTCGGGAGTCGACGCCATTCTCCGCAACGACCCGGCATCGGCGGTGAAGTATCTGTCGTCGTTCAGCTTCGGACCGCGAGCCGTCGAGGAGTATCGCTTGTACTACCTCGCGGGCGGAGAAAGCCTCTCCGGCAGTGTGTCCGCCGCGCGGTTTTCTCTGACGCACCTCTGGTCGCGGAATCCGCGAATGGTATTTGCCGATGACGCCGGCCTCGATCTCGCCGCGATGCACGCTGCCGCGGGCGACGCGATCGATTCCGCGCTGGTCTACGACCGCATCGCGTTCCGAACCGACAAGTCCGGTCTGGCCGCAGTCGCGCGGTGGAACGAGTTCCAGCAACGAATGGCGGCCGGCGACATCGCCGGAGCGGTTCGCGCCGTCCGCCGCATCGTCGTCGCTTCACCGCGTTCGCCGCAGGTCGCCGATGCGATCGCGGTCTTACGCTCAGTGTGGTCGCTCGATCCGACGATGCCGTTACGCCTGACGCCGGAAGAGCGTGTCGAGCGCGCGGTCTCGTTCCTTCGCGACGGCGATCCAAGGAACGCACTCGATGAGCTCACCGCGTTCGAGCCATACGCGTCCGCCTCACTGAAGGATCCCGTCGTTCTCAATCGCGGGCTCGCTCTGTATCAGATGCGCCGATTCGACGAAGCGATCCGTGTCCTGGAGACCCTGACCTCGGGCTCGTACAAGTTCGCGATTCCGGCTCTGTATCACCTG
This sequence comes from Thermoanaerobaculia bacterium, assembly GCA_036382495.1. Taxonomy (GTDB): domain Bacteria; phylum Acidobacteriota; class Thermoanaerobaculia; order Gp7-AA8; family Gp7-AA8; genus DASVHS01. The sequence continues at coordinate 19,476 of DASVHS010000107.1, forward strand.
TCGAAGAGCTATCGCGTTCTCGCGAATTCAATCGATCCGACGGTCACGAAGGTGATCACGGAGAAGAAGAACGTCAACGTCAAGGTGCGCACGGGCAAGGGCAAGGCGGCAAAGACCATCACGAAGCCGCGCGTCGTCATCACGAGGAGGACCGTCAAGCTCGTCGACCTGGTAAAAAAAGCGAAGAAGGACTCTTACGACCACCTCGCAGACGAGCGCCTCAAGGATCTGCTTTCACTTCCGCTCTCGAAACCGGTGCGCGTCGAAGTGCTCAACACTCTGATCGCGGTTGCCGAGGCGAAGAACCAGGACGAATCTGAGCAACAGATGATCGCCAGCGTCATCAAACTCGATCCGCTGTCCGATCCCGGCCTCCAGCATTTCTGGGACAAGGCATGGAGCGCCTACGCGCACGGAGACATGAACGGCTCGAAGGCGCTGTTCCGGTACATCAGCGACACCTACACGAATCCGAATGTGAAGCGCGGCGGCGACTACTGGTACGCCCGATCCATCGACCGCCTCGGGCAGAAGGAGGATGCGCGCGCGATTTTTCAGCGTCTCGCGTCGGCGCCTTATCTTGATTTCTATGCGATGAGCGCCGTCGCTCACGGCGCGACGCATCACGACGACACTTCGAATCCACTTCAGAAGACTGGACCGGACTGGCGCGAGATCGCGGAGAAAGAAATCCCCGACGAACTGCGGCTCGCGTACGAGCTGACAGCGCTCACCGATTTTCGCGACGCCCGCGCCGAGATCCAGCGGAACCAGACCCAGTTCAACGATCGGTACGGACAGGCGCTGCTCGCGGAGCTGTACAACAGCACCGGCAACACGGTGCTCATGCAACGCGCGGTCAAGCGGGCGTTCCCGCAGATCGCGACCGTCGAGCAGGACTCCGCTCCGGTCTATTTCCTCAAGATGTACTACCCGGTGAAGTACGTGGACTCGATCAAGAAGTACGCCGCACGCAACGGACTCGATCCCTATCTCGTCATGGGGCTGATCCTTCAGGAGAGCTCGTTCATTCCGAACGCGAAATCCGCCGTCGGCGCGACAGGCCTCATGCAACTCATGCCGCCGACGGCGAAGGAGCTCGCGAAGCGGCTGCACGTCCCATTCGGTCAGGCGCGGCTCGAGAATCCGGAAGTGAACGTCGAGCTCGGGACCGCGCATCTCAAGATGCTCGTGAACATGTTCAACGGAAACGCGCTGCTCGCGGTCGCGTCATACAACGCCGGGCAGGGCAATGTCCTGAAGTGGAAGCGTAGTGCGCCCGGACGTCCGATGGACGAGTTCGTCGAGTCGATCCCGTTTCCCGAAACACGCAACTACGTCAAACGCGTGACGATGCTTCGATCGTCGTACGCAAGAATGGCGCAGTGAATGTCATCACGGGATGAAGCCGCGGATCGTACGCACTCTCGCGCCGGGCCGGTTCACTTTGACCTCGACCGGGCGGTAGGCCTGGTCCTTCCTCGTGCTTTCCGTGTAGTAACTGACGAGGTACTGCGAGCGCAGCTCCTTCTCCAGTTGCGAATACGTTTCCTTCAGTTGCTTCACGTCTTTGATGAAGTACGCGATACCGCCCGTCTCCGCGGCGAGCGCCTTCATTTTCGATGTGCCGCTGATGTCGCTGAAGCCGAGGGCGACGCCGATGAAGTAGATCGGCACGCGCGACGCGCGGACGTACATCAGCATCTCGTCGTACGGAAGCCGCGACGTCGTGTCTTCCCCGTCGGTGATCACAAGCAAGGCCTTGCGGCCCTGAACGGACCGAAAGCGGTAAAGCCCGGTCACGATGGCGTCGTACAGCGATGTCCCTCCGGCCGCCTCCGGGCTCGAGTTCACCTGCTGCTCGAGACTGCCGATATCGGAGACAAATGGCGACAGATTCTTTGCGTCGAACGCGAACGCGCTGAAGAACGCGCGATCCGTCGGGCGAAGGATGTTGTGGAAAAAGTCGATGGCTGCCTGACGCGCCGCAGCGATGCGCGGCTTCATGCTTCCGGAATGGTCGAGGAGCATCCCCACCGAGAACGGTAAATTCGATGCGAAATTGAATGCTGATATCTTTTGCTGTTTTCCACTCTCGAAAACTGTGAAGTCTTCCTGCTTCAGGTTCGGGATCGGCGCGCCGCTCGTGTCGGTGACACTGACCGGCAGCTCCACCAGGTTGACGTCGATCTCCTCGGTATAGCGGTTGCCGTTGAGATACAGCAGATCCGATGCTTCGTAGTTCGTGTCGTCCGTGACCGAGGCGCGGACATAGTCGACGTTGCCAAGCTTCGACGTCGGAACATTGATCGCGTACGGCGGCTCTTTCCACTCGTAAAACTTCTTCTGACCGGCGAAGAACACGACGCTCTTGATTTCCGTGTTCTTCGGATTCTGGATGCTGAGCTTGAAGTGCGACACGCCGTCCGGCGTCTCCGTGCGTGTGATCTTCACTTCCAGCGGCGTCTCGCGCTCGTTGACGACGAACGCATCCGCGTCGATGTAGTGACCGGCCGCGTCGTACCCGACCGCCTTCACTTCAACGCGCTTCGGCAGCTTGCCGAGGTCGAGCTCAGCGCGGTAGGGCGAGGCGTTGCGGACGAGGATTTTCTTTCCCTCGACCCAGAACTCCACCCGCTTGACCGGATCCTTCACATCGACATCGACAATGAACAGGTTCGGGGCGACGTCTCTCCGCGGCGCACGAATCTTCACCGCGCCGACTGCTTCCGGCACAACGCCCTCAGCGACAACGCCTTCCGCTCCCTCGTCCGGAGTCGCGACGTACGCCTTGTTTGTTTTCGCGATCGTGAACTTTTTCGTGACCTTGCCGAGGATGACCGGAGCCTGCTCTTCGAGCGGGACGAGGAGACGCGCTTCGATCTCGATGTCGCCCGCGGCGAACGTCTGCGTCGTCCGCAGCTGATCGCGTTGGTCAGCGGGAACCAGGAAGCGGAAGTTACGAACGACTTCTCCGCCCTTCACGATCGAGCCCTGGATCACAAACGGGACTCCGGGCGGCACATCGGAGGGAATCGCGAATCGAAACATGACGCGGGTGACGACTCCCTCGGCATTGTCGCCAACGGACTCGACCGTGATGGTCAGATTGGCTCGATTCGAGTTGTCGGGCGGCGTGGCGGCGGGTGTCTGAGCGTGAAGCGTTGAGGCCAGAATTGCGAGAGCGGTCACGAGCAGTCTTCGCATGGAAACGACAGTTCTACCACGCGATCGAAAACGCACATGGCTCGCCGCCGTATACCATCTCAACATGTTGAGAGAACGTTTCTGGATGTTCTGTCGCCGGCAGGTCCGGTCGGCTGCTCTCTCGATCGGCTTCGGCGCGGTCTTTTCGCTGATCTTTTCCATCGGAAAATCGCATGGCTGGGAGCTGGTTTA
>DASVHS010000108.1:0-9709 GCA_036382495.1 Thermoanaerobaculia bacterium
CTGGCCATCCGCTTCCAGGTCGTATCCGATCGTCGAATTCGACGGAATCTTCACGCCCTTGTCGATGATCGACCGACGGATGCGCGAGTGACGTCCGATCTCGACGCCGTCCATCAGGATCGACTCATCGATGTCGGAGTAGGAATGGATGCGCACGCGCGGATGCAGGATGCAGCGGTTGATCGTGCCGCCGGAGATGATCACGCCGTCGGAGACGAGTGAGTCGGTGGCGATGCCGATCCTCTGCGACTTCGAATCGGCGAACACGAACTTCGCCGGCGGCAGGTTCATCGACGCCGAAACGAGCGGCCACTGCGCGTTGTACAGATTGAACAACGGCGTCACGGAAACGAGATCCATCGATGCCTCGAAGAACGCATCGACCGTTCCGACGTCGCGCCAGTAACCCTGGTTGTAGTCCTCGTCGCCGGGGATGTGGTTCTTCCCGAAGTCATACGCGTAAACCTTCATGCGCGGATACATGTCGGGAATGATCTCTTTGCCGAAGTCGTGTGCCGAGTCGCGCAGCGAGTTCCGCTGCAGCACGTCGATCATCACGCGCGCGTCGAAGATGTAGTTGCCCATCGACGCGAGAACCATGTCCGGGCGGCCCGGAATCGTCTTCGCCCCTTCTTTCGGCTTTTCGACGAACCCGGTGACGCGCCAGTCGTCATCGATCTCGACGATGCCGAACAGATGCGCTTCGCTGAGCGGCACCGGAATCGTCGCGATCGTCAGGTCGGCTTCGTTGCCGATGTGCTCCTGGAGCATCTGGTTGACGTCCATTTTGTAGATGTGGTCGCCGCCGAACACGCAGATGACGTCGGGCTGCTCATCGAAAATCAATTCGAGATTCTGATAGACGGCGTCCGCGGTCCCGCGGAACCAGAACGGCCCCTTGCGCATCTGCGCCGGGACGACGTCGACGTACTGCCCGATCTCCGGGACGAGCCGCCACGTGCGCGTGATGTGCTCGATGAGCGACGTCGACTTGAACTGCGTCAGGACTTTGATCTTGAAAAAACCGGAGTTGATGAAATTGTTGATGACGAAGTCGATGATGCGATAGCGGCCGCCGAACGGCACCGCGGGCTTGGCTCGATCGCGCGTCAGCGGATACAGCCGTTCCCCCATCCCGCCGGCCAGGATCATCGTTAGAACATTTCGTCGGGCAAGGGAACCGTACATCGCGTCTGTTCTATCACCTTTCGTGAGTAGCAAGTGTCTGACCATGTGCTAAAACTTCGCGACCATGGCCGGCAAGGACTACTACGACCTCCTCGGTGTCAGGAAAACGGCAACTGAGGACGAAATCAAGAAGGCGTATCGCACGCTGGCGAAGAAGTTTCATCCCGACAAGAACAAGGGCAACAAGGACGCCGAGAACAAGTTCAAAGAGATTTCCGAGGCGTATGCGGTGCTCAGCGATAAGACGAAGCGCGAGCAGTATGACCGCCTGGGAAGCGAGGCCTTCGGAGCGGGCGGACAGAATCCATTCGCCGGATTCGACTTCTCCGATTTCATGAATACCGGCGGCGCCCGCGGGCGTCGCGGAAGCACGCGCAGCAGCAGCAGAACGGTCGACTTCACCGACCTGTTCGGCGATCTGTTCGGTGGAGGGGGCGGCGGTGGCGGACGCGGCTTCGAGCCGGAGTCGCAGCGCGGTGGCGACATCGAGGCCGAAGCGACGATCGACTTCCGTGACGCGATCCAGGGCACGACCATGGAATTGCGCTCGTCCGACGGGCGGACGACGAAAGTGAAGATCCCGGAAGGCGTCGCCGATGGCCAGCGGCTGCGAATTCGAGGAAAAGGTCAGCCGGGAGCGATGGGCGGACAAGCGGGCGATCTGCAGCTCCTCGTCCACGTGCGCCCGCATCCTTTTTTCGAAAGACGCGGCGATGACATTCACATCGAGCTGCCCATCACGATCGGCGAGGCCATCAAGGGCGGCGAGATCGAGGTGCCGACGATTCACGGCCCGGTCCGCGCGCGGATTCCTGCCGGAACGCAGGGCGGTCAGACGTTTCGTCTCACCGGAAAAGGCGTGAAGCGCAAGAACGGCGCGGGCGATCATTACTACAAGGTTCAGATCGCGTTGCCGCGTGATCTTCCTGGTGACGTGTTGCCCGCCGTTGACCAGATCGAGTCGAAGTATCGCGAGAACCCGCGCGCGAATCTGAGGACCGCGTTGTGACTATCCGCGAGGGACAGATCTTCGTCATCGGCGACTCCCACATCGGCCTCGCCGACGGAAACGAACAGCCGATCAACGGATGGCTCGATCGACTCGTTTCGCATCGGCCGAAGGCGCTGTATCTCAACGGCGACCTGTTTCATTACCTGATCGCCCATCGGAAGTTCTTCACGTCGTCGGTCGACAAGGTGCTGAAGAAATTTCGCGAGGTCGTCGACGCGGGCGTCCCGATTCACTACGTCGAAGGCAATCGCGACTTCTTCATCAAGGGATCATTCGTTGAGAAAGCCGTCACGGATGTGGCGCTCGAATACGAAGTGCGCGCCGGCAATCAGAAATATCTGATCGTGCACGGCGACATGATCAACGACCGCGACTGGAAGTACCGGTTCTGGCGCCGGGCATCGAAGAATCCGGTGACGAAGCTCGGCCTCGAGCTGATTCCGAAAAGTATGGCGAAGAGATTCGTCGACGACGTCGAGAAGCGTCTCGGCAAGTCGAACTTCAAGCACAAGACGCGGCTGCCGGTCGAACTGATGGAAGCGTACGGCCGCACGCGCGGGCGGGAAGGATTCACGCACGTGGTCTTCGGCCACTTCCACCACAAGCTGGTGATGCCGGGTCCGACAACAGTCGCGATTCTGCCGCCGTGGTACGAGACCGGCGAAGCGATGACGATCGATCCGGCGACCGGCGAGTTCGGCTTCGCCACGATATGAGCCTCACCGTCACGTTTCTCGGCACCGGCACGTCGACAGGAGTTCCGGTCATCGGCTGCCGCTGCGCCATCTGCACATCGACGAATCCGAAAAACAAACGGCTGCGTCAATCAGTGAAGATCGAGAGCAACGGCAAGTTCGGCCTCATCGACACGACGCCCGATCTTCGCGCGCAATTGCTTCGCGAGCCGATCCCTCGCCTCGACTTCGTCCTGTTCACGCACTCGCATTCCGATCACCTGATGGGGCTCGATGACATCCGGCCGTTCAACTTCCGGCAGCGCGAGGCGATTCACGCCTACGCGAATCCGATGACGGCCAAAGCGATCCGGCGCGCGTTCAGCTACATCTGGAACGACTCGCAGATCGGCGGCGGCAAGCCGCAGCTCGACCTCCACGAAGTCGACGGCCCGTTCGAGCACGACGGCGTCCGCATCATCCCCATCCCCGCCACTCACGGCGACTGGACGATCCTCGGCTTTCGCATCGGCGACTTCGCCTACATCACCGACACGAACGGCATCCCCGACTCATCGATGCGACTGCTCGAAGGCGTCCGCGTCCTCGCCCTCGATGGCCTCCGCCCCTCACCGCCCCATCCGACGCATTTCACAATCGACGAAGCGATCGCGTGCTCGCGGAAGATCGGCGCGGCGGAAACATGGTTGATCCATCTCACGCATGACATTGATCATGATTCGTTTGATGCGACGTTACCCGCGGGAGTGCGACTCGCGTATGACGGACTGCGGCTTGCGATCTCATGAATTTCGAAGTTCGAAGTTCGAATGAAGAATTCAGAATTGCTCGCTTTCTTCATTCGAACTTCGAAATTCGAAATTCGAAATTCTGAGGCCCATGAAACAGATCCCAAAAATCGAAAGCATCACCGCAACGGTGACCGCTCCCCCGTCCAAGTCCTATTCCGTCCGCGCGCTTCTTCTCGCCGCAATGGCCGAGGGGATGACGACGATCTCGAATTGTCTGGATGCGGATGACACGCGATATGCGCTCGAGGCGTTGCGCACGATCGGGTATGACATCAGCGGATCGATCCAGCGCGAGATTTACATCGGCGAGCGGAAGACGATGTCGGCGAACGAGGTGCCGATCTTTGTCGGCAACGCCGGTACGGCGATGCGTTTCTTCACCGGCTGGCTCGCGTTCACGCCCGGACGATTTCTGCTGAGCGGCGAAGAGCGGATGCACAACCGCCCGATCGGCGACCTCGTCGAGGTGCTCATGCAGATCGGCGCTGAAGTCGAATACGCCGGCAAAGAGGGCTATCCACCGCTGCGAATCCGCGGAAAAAAAATGCGCGGCGGGTTCCGGGTCACGATCTCCGCCGAGACGTCGAGCCAGTTCGTCTCCGCGCTGATGCTTGGCGGCGCGACGCTGCCGGATGGCATCACGCTGCGGATCTCGACGCTCGCATCGGGTCCGTACATCGACATTACCGCGGACATCCTGACGACGTTCGGCGCGCGCGTGGAACGGAGCGGGAACGAGATCCGCGTCCGCGGCAGCAGGCTGAGTCTGGCCGAGTATCGCGTCGAAGGTGATTACTCGTCGGCGTCGTACTGGTTCGCGGCCGCAGCGGCGACGCGCGGAACCGTGCGCGTGCGCGGACTGGCCAGCCCGACGGCGCAGGGCGATGCCGCGTTTCTCGACATTCTCGCCGCGATGGGTTGCACGATCACCCCCGGCGACGAGATCGTCGTCACCGGCCCCGAGAAACTTCGCGGCGGAACGTTCGACTGCAATGCCACGCCCGACATCGTGCCGACGCTCGCCGCGATTGCGCCGCTGGCGTCGTCGCCGGTCGAGAGCCTCAATGTCGCGAATCTGCGCGTCAAAGAGTCCGATCGCCTGGCCACCGTGTCGTCAGAACTGCGCCGGCTGGGAGTGACTGTCGAGGAGAGGCCGGACGCGCTCCTGATCCAGCCGGGGTGGAGTGCGGAACCGGTTACAATCGAGACCCACAACGACCATCGCATCGCCATGTCCTTTGCAATCAGCGGGTTGGCGCGCGGCAACGTCACGATTGCCGACGAGCGCGTCGTTTCCAAATCCTACCCGCGGTTCTGGAAAACGCTCGACGAGGTCGTCGCAGCCGCGGCTCCGATAAAATAGGCCGCCCTCCGCCGACTGACAATGCCGATCTGGTATCTCCTTTTAGCGCTGCTTTTCATCCTCGTGAACGGCGTGTTCGTCGCCGCCGAATTCGCGATTATCAAAGTGCGTCCGACGCAGCTCGCGGAGATGGCCGCGGCCGGAAACCGCCGCGCGCGCATGTCGCGTCGCATCGTCAAGCGGCTCGACAGCTATCTCTCGGCGACCCAGCTCGGCGTCACGCTGATGTCCCTCGCCCTCGGATGGATCGGCGAGCCGGCGTTCGAGTCGCTGATCGAGCCATGGCTGCGCGGTCTGGGCGCGTTCACCGTGCCCGTCGCGCACTCGATCGCCGCGACGATCGCGTTCCTCTGCATCACGGCGCTGCACATCGTCTTCGGCGAGCTCGGGCCGAAGTACATCGCCATCGACAAACCTGTCGGTACGGCTCTCTGGACCGCTCACATCCTGCGAGGATTCTTCGTCCTCGCCTATCCGATCATCTGGATTCTCTCCCGCACGTCGCGCGTCATTCTCAGCGCCGTGGGAATCAATCCCGCCAGCGATACGGAAGTCGCGCATTCGCAGGAAGAGCTGCGATTGATGCTGACGCGATCGGAGAAGGCGGGCGTTCTCTCCGAAGAGAACCGCGAGATCATCGAAGGCGTCTTCCAGTTCTCGAAGCGGACGGCGCGGCAGATCATGGTGCCGCGCACCGACGTCGTCGTGCTCTCGATCACGAAGACGATCGAGGAGAACCTCGAGATCATTCGCACGACGCGGCACACGCGCTATCCGCTGTGCGACGGCACACTCGATCGGACGATCGGACTCATTCACGTGAAGGACCTGCTGCTCGCGCAGTTCCGCGGCCCGGGCCGCACGTGGCAGGAGCTGAAGCGCGACGTGCTTTTCGTTCCGGAAAACAGCACGGTCGAGGGCTTGCTCTCGCAGTTCATCGAGCACAAGACGCACATGGCGGTCGTGCTCGACGAGTACGGCGGCGCGTCCGGAATCGTGTCCCTCGAGAACATCACCGAAGAGTTGTTCGGACAGATCCAGGATGAGTTTGATCGCGAGCGGCCGGAGATCGAGCCCCTCGGCAACGGGCGTTATCGCGTGCGCGGCGATTACCTGATCGAAGACCTCGCCGATCGATTGAAAGTCGATGTCGGTGATCCCGACGAAGAGACGATCGGCGGCTACGTCGCGGCAAAGATCGGACGCGAAGTCGCGCCCGGCGACCGCGTCGAGCTCGGCGACCTGCAGATCCAGGTGATCGAAGCCGAAAAGTTTCGCGTCCGCTGGGTCACCGTGCAGACGCAGATGCCGAAGACGGTAATGGCCGAGGAGACGGAAGCGGTACCTTGACGAAGGCCCTAGGCCTCAGGCCCTAGGCCCTAGGAGAGAACGCGCCACAAGTAAGTCCTAGGGCCTAAGGCCTAAGGCCTAGGGCCTTTTTTTCGGGTGTCAGCTGTTTCGTTTCAAATACGCAAAAACTCCAACGACCGCAATCAGTGCCACCACGGTACCGGTCAACCACGTCCACATCGTGCTTCGCGGTTCGGGCTGTGCGGCGTGACGGGCGTACTTCGCCTCTTTGAGAACTCTGTCGGTTTCCTGGATTCTCATTTTCTAACCCCTCAGCTTGATCACCGCGGTCTCGACGAGGCGATCGTTCGGCAGATTGTGCTGCCACGCTGTGACCTTCACGCTGCCGGTCTCGCGCATCGTTCCGAACGCCGTGCGGACGTGGAAGCGAAGGTGTGAGTCTTCCGCGGGCTGGATTTTGCTGAGCGTGAAGTGATACACGTTCGAGCCCGGATCGTGCATCGCGTTGATGCCGCGGTCACCGGTTTGATCGAGAACGATGAGCTGCGACGGCAACTCGACGTCGACGAGAACGTCCTGGATGTTGTTGACACCGCGGTTGCTGATCACGACATCGAGGTTGTCTTCGCCAGCCTCAGGGAGGTCGTTCGGGTGTTGGATGTTGATCTTCAGGAGTTGACCGCGCGAGGTCATGGCCATGCCGCCCGACTTGCACGCGCTGACCGTGAAAAGCGCGAGAGCGACGAGAGCCATCGTGGCCATCGTCAGAATGTGATTTCGTTTCATACGTTTGCTTCTCCTTTGTTGCAGAGTACGGAACTGCAAAGCTCAGACCGCCCGGCAAATCACGCATGAGCACGGCCCCGACGAAATACTTTCTGGGAGTGGATGGCGGCGCGTCGAAAACCGCCGCGCTCGTCATCGACGGGGAGGGGCAGCCGCTCGGGCGCGGTGTGGCCGGACCGTCGAATCATCTTCGCGTCGGCATCGAGACCGCGACGCGGAACATCGAGCGCGCCGTCAACATCGCCCTGGTCGAGGCGGGGATGGCGATCCGTCAGGTCGAGTACGCGTACTGCGGGATCGCCGGCGCCGATCACCCCGCCCATCGACAGCGCGTGATCGATTCGCTGCACATCTTTTTTCCGCGCGGCAACTTCATCGTCGATAACGACGCGCGCATCGCGCTGACCGGTGCCGTCGGCTTCGGGAGCGGCATCGTGATCATCTCCGGCACAGGCTCGGTCGCGTTCGGCCGCAACGAGTCGGGCCAGGAAGCGAGGGCGGGCGGCTGGGGTCCGACGATCGGCGACGAAGGCAGCGGCTACGCGATCGCGCGCGATGGGCTGTCGGCGATTGTCCGCGCACACGACGGCCGCGGACGTCCTACGAAGATGACCGAGCTCCTCTGCTACGACTACGACATGTGCAGCCCGGAAGACCTGCCGCGCTTCGTCTACGCGACGACCACGCATGCCGACGACATCGCCCGCTACGGCAAACTCGTCATCGAATCCGCCCGCCTCGGCGACGAAGTGGCGCGAGAGATTCTGGAGCGCGCCGGACGCGAGCTCGCGGAATGCGTGCTCGCCGTCGCGCGACGCCTGTCGCTGACGACACTCACGTTCCCCGTCGCGTATGTCGGCGGCGTCTTCAATGCCGAAGATGTTCTGCTCGGCCCGATGCGAGCGGTCGTGCAGAAGCAGGCTGCGCAGGCGACGCTCCAACCGCCGAAGAACACACCGGTCGAGGGCGCGGCGATGATGGCGATCCGGGCCGCGGAACATCCGCGGCCCGAACGCCGCCCGTAACTGATCGCAGATCGCGAACTGTTTTAAAAGTGGAACGTCAGTCCGGCCGAAACGATCACCGGATTCATTTTGATTTTCTGCGACTGATTCGGTCCCGTCGCGAAGACCGCGGTGGTGGATGACTTCACCGGCACGTACTTCACGTCGCCCGTGATGCCGACGCTCTTCGAGAAATTGAAGCGGAGGCCCGCGTTGAGTGCCAGACCGACGTCGTCCTTGAAGTTGATCTGGTTGACGCCGACGTGGCCGACGTCGCTGAAGTTCTGGAGATTGTCGAAGATGACATACGCGGCGCCGGCGCCGATGTACGGATCAATCGTTCCGCTCGGAACGAGGTGCCACTGCAGGATGCCGGTGATCGGGATCATCTTGATGCTGCCCTGATTCAGCGTCGAGCCGGGGAAGCCGAACGTCGCATCGGGCTTCACTTCCGATGCGTCGATGGCGAGCGAGATGGCGTGGCCGAAGAAGACATTCACACCCGCGCCGTAGCCGAGCTTGCCTTTGAAGTTGATGTCGAACGGTTGATTCGGGTTCGACGAGTTGAATGTGTCACTGCTTTGTGGCTTGACCCAGCTGGCCCAGCCGGTGAGATCGAAAAAGCGGGTCGCGGCGAACGTCGGTGTGGCGATGAGAATGATGCAAATAAGAAGGGATATCCGTTTCATGACACGCAAAAACCTCCGGCGACGCATGGTTGCAAGCGAATGGCCACCGAGTCTTGATAGTTATACAAGGGAAAACTAGTGTATTCTCCCGCCTCCTACATAAGAGGAGGAACTCATGACCAAACGCTCTCTCGTCGTCGCTTCCCTTCTACTCATTCTCGTTGCTGCAACGGTTCACGCGCAGACCTTCGGAGCGGTGCTGACACCGTCTCAGGAGACTCCGCCGACCATATCGAATGGCTTCGGTAATGCGACGGTAACGCTCGACCCGACGCACACCTCGATCACCGTCAACGTCACGGTTTCCGGGCTGACAACACCGATCACGCTCGCGCACATCCACAAAGGAGCATTCGGTGTCGCAGGCGGCGTCGTCATCGACTTCTCCGCGCCGACCAACTTCGCAAACGGAAAGCTGAGCAAAACGTTCGCGATCGACAAACAGCTGGGCGACGACATTGCCACGAACCCGATCGGTTATTACGTCAACGTCCACACGACCACGAACCCGGGCGGCGAGATTCGCGGCCAGCTGACGCAGATCGGCGACGCGACTCTCTTGTTCGCCGAATTGCGTGGATCGAATGAAGTGCCGGCGACGGGCAGCGCTGCGGTCGGCTCGGCTCTCGTCACGATCGACAACAACAACGTATTCACGTACGAAGTGAACATCGACGGCCTGCAGAATCCGACGTTGTCGCACATTCACAAAGCGGCCGCAGGGGTGAACGGCTCCGTCGTCGTGAACTTCGCGTTGTCGGCGTCCGCGTTCAGCAATGGCAGAACGAAGGGCACGATCCAGGTCGACCCGACACTCGCCGCGGACATCAAGGCGAATCCTGCCAACTACTACGTCAACGTGCACTCGAC
>DASVHS010000109.1:0-2358 GCA_036382495.1 Thermoanaerobaculia bacterium
CGTCAAAGACGAATTCGCGAAGTTGCACACCGAAATCGATGAGTTGCGAACGCGACTGGCAACTCTGGAGAGCGAGCGCGCCGAGCAGGCGGCCGACCGGATTGTCTAGAACGCGTAACCGAGGCTGAGGCTGAACGCGAACGGGTTCTCGTAAATCGGATTGCCTGTGTCCAGGTCGAAACCGATGATCCGACGTTGCAGCTTGTATCCGACATCGAGGCGGAGTGGTCCCAGTGGCGACACATAGCGGATACCCGTCCCGACGCCATAGCGCAAGTCGTCGAAGTGAATCGTCGCCGTGCCAAAGATATTGCCGATATCGGTGAACACCGCGGCGCCGACGGGACCGACGATCGGGAAACGATACTCGGCGTTGAGAATGAAGATGCCACTGCCGCCGAGCGGTGCCAGTCGTGGCGATTGGCCGACGGGATTGAGGTTGTACAACGTCGGGGTGCACGTGCGCCCGTTGCGTGTCTCGCGCGGATCGACACAAAGATCGCCCAGTTGATCGATAGCGAACGCTCGATGCGAGGTCTCACCGCCACCGAGGAAACGCTCGGACGGCGGGATGAATCGAGTTTCCACGCTGTCTCCGATCGGCTGAATCAATCCGACTCGACCCGAGAACGCCAGTACAGATCGCGTCGAAACGGGCACGTACCACGCACCTTGCGCGAATTCTTTCGTGAAGTGCGCGGTCGCCGAGAAAACGGGGAACGCATACGTCGCTGAGGCGCTCGTGAAGAAGCCGTGATGAGGATCGATGACGTCGTCGCGTTTGTCCCAGAAGAACGTTGGCGTGACGCTCGAGATCTGAATATTGAGCAGCGTGCGAGGGAAAGTCGGAACCGGAATGTTCTGATCGATTTGCGTACAGAGGTCACCGGTCTTGCATTCTGAGATCTTGTATTGGTACTGAATGGACCAGCGCGTGCGAAGGAATGCGACCTTCGTGAGCTCGATTGATGTGCCTCGCTGCTGGATGCGCGCGTGAGGGCGCGTCGAGTCATCTGTCTGAAAAATCGTGAGCTGCACCGGCACATTGAAACGACCGATGAACGGTTCGCGGTAAATGAAATACGCCTCAGTGTCGCTCCCGGGAGCATAAACGCCCTCGAATCCGAGATAGCGTCCTGTGCCGAAGAGATTCCGGTGGGCGAGCGCGCCAGACAAACGCGGATGAATACCATTGGCGCTTTGACCTCCTCCGCTCTCTCCGAGGAGGCCGACGGAGCCGCTCGCGGTGAGGTTCTTTCCTTCCTCGACCGAGATGACGACGTTGCGCTCGGCGACCGACGTCCCGGCCTGCTCCGGCTGAATGTCGACACGATTGAAAATGCCGAGTCGATAAAGGTTGCGCTGCGCTTCGAGGATCGACGTGTAGCTGAATGGATCTCCCTTATCGAGCTCCGCCTTGCGAAGGATCACCGACGATTCGGTGTACGTGTTGCCGCGCACGACAACGTCGTCGACGTGAATCTGCGGACCCTCCGCGACGACGTAGCTGACTTTTGCCGCTGTTTTGTCCGCGCTCACATCCACTCGCGGCGTGATCTGCACCTCGGCGTTGCCGCGGTCGGAGTAGAACGTCTGCAGCGCGAGGATGTCCTCGCGTTCGAGCTGCGGATTGAGCGGCCTGCCGGGCTTGATCTGCATCTTCGGCAGACTTCCCGGCTTGACCTGCTGCGTCCCTTCGATCATCACGCCGGAGACAAGCGTCTGCGTGCCTTCAGTAATCGGGAAGTCGACCGTGAGCGTCCCGTCGGGATGCGGATTGGCGACGGGCGTGGCCACGGTCGCTTCCGAGAATCCCTGCAGACGGTAGTACGACTCGATCGTGTCGCGGTCCGTGCTCATCTGAGCGCGCGTGATTCCTGTCGGGCGGCGGAAGATCGTCGCGATCAGGCTCTTGATGCCGCCGGCCGGCGCCGTTTGAACGAGTTTCGCGAGCGTCTTGTCGGGAACTTTGATGTTGCCGGTGAAGGTGACGGCTGAAAGTTTGTACTGCTCACCCGGCTTGACGTTGAACGTCGTGACCCACGTATTGCCTGCTGAGTGACTCTCGGTATCGACTGCCGCGTTCAGATAACCGCGCTCCTGATAGAGCTTGATGATGTCGTCGGCGGCGCGATCGATCACGTCCTCGCTGTACTCCTGTTTCTTCAAGAAGGGGAGAACCTTGCGGACGGCGCTGCGCGTCACGCCGGTGACTTCGACTTTCACGATCGGGCCGGCGGTCGCTTTGTAATGAAGCGTAACGGTCTTCGTTGCCGCGTCGTATGTGTCATTGACGAACTTGACGTCGGCGCGGCGGTAGTCACGGCGAACGAGATAGTTCTTCATCCGATCGGCGTC
>DASVHS010000110.1:0-10864 GCA_036382495.1 Thermoanaerobaculia bacterium
CAGGCGCGCTTTCAGCGTCAGTTCTGAGCTCCGTTGAGTGCCGGATGAAGCGGTAAGGCACGAAGACGCGCTCGAGTCGCAGGCGATCGCCGCGGTCAAAGGCGGCGATCGCAACGCGTATGACTATCTCGTCACGAAGTACATGAAACGTGTGATGTCGGTCGCGTGGGGCATCGTCCGAAACGCGGCTGACGCAGAAGATCTCGCGCAGGAGGCGTTCGTGAAGGCGTTTCAATCGATGGATCGATTCAGGTCGGGTGATCCGTTCGGCCCGTGGATCTTCCGCATCGTCACGAACCTCTCGCTCGACGTCATGAAGCACCGGACGAAGTTCCGTGACGAAGAGTTGAGCGGCGATGAGCCGGCCGCGCGGCGCGACAGTGCGTCGTTGCCGGCGACGACGAGCGAGATCGGCCGGCGAATCGATCAGGCGATCGAGTCGCTGCCGCAGATGCAACGCGTCGTGGCACGACTGTTTCTCGTCGAGGGGTTCGAACACGCCGACATCGCATCGATGACCGCGTTGCGCGAGGGAACGGTCCGCTCGCATCTTTCGCTGGCGAGAAAGAAGCTGCGAGAACAGCTCGCCGATATTTACGGAGGAGACGATGAGTGACGACAGGTTTCTCGACAGGCTTCGCGACGATGCGAGGTCGTTGCGCCACGAGATCGATCCGATCGCATCGACGCGACTCGCTGCGCGCATCCGCTCGCGCCTGACTGAGCCAACCGTGTCCCAGTTCATCGCCGCGTGGTTCCGGCCACTTGCCGCATCACTCTCCGCTCTGGCGCTGGTCGCCGGCATCGGAATCGCGCTGCTCGAGCGCGACCAGCCGGTAGCGATCGGTGATCCGATCCAATACACGGTCGCAGGAGAAACCTACAATGTCGGCGAGTAGCACGCGGCTTCTCGCCGCACTCGTGGTCGTGGTCACGTTCTTCGTCGGTGCCGTCGTCGGCGCGTTCGCGGTACATGCCTGGTTGCTTCGTGGCGGCCTGCCGCAGCATTCCGCGCAGTTCATCACGCGCCGCCTCGACCGCCGGCTTCACTTCAATGATCAGCAACGCCTGCAGGTGATCGAGATCGTCGATCGACACGAGCGGCGGATCGCGATCATCTGGACCAACGTCCGGCCTGCGGTGCATCAGGAGATCGAGGCCGCGAACGTCGAGATCGATCACGTGCTCACGCCCGAGCAGCGAGTCGTGTTCGGCCAGATTCGCATGCGCCTGATGCCGCGCCAGGGCGACGACGGCATCAGGTTCAAGCACGAGTGACGCGTCAGCGCGCCGGCGTCGCCGCCGCTGCTGCAGCCTGCTGCGCTGCGTACATCTGGGGCGTCGTCGCCGGCTGATTCACGACATCGGTGTATTCGAAGAGCGGTGTCGAGAGATAACGCTCTCCAGTGTCCGGCAACACGGCGATGACACGCTTTCCGCGTCCGAGCTCTTTCGCAATCTGCAGCGCCGCATAGGCGACCGCACCGGACGAAATGCCGACGAAGATCCCCTCCCGCTTCGCAAACTGTCTCGCCGTGTCGACGGCCTGATCGAACGTCACGTCGAACACGCGGTCGACGACTTTCGCGTCGTAGATCGCCGGGATGAAGCTCGGTCCGATTCCCTGGATCTTGTGCGGCGCGTACGGACCGCCTTTGAGCACCTGAGCCTCGATCGGCATCACCGCGACCGTCAGGATCTTCGAGTTCTTCTTCTTCAACACCTGGCCGACGCCGGTGATCGTTCCCCCGGTTCCGACTCCCGCCACGACCGCATCAACCTTGCCACCGGAGTCCTTCCAGATCTCTTCAGCTGTCGTCTCGCGGTGCACTTTCGGATTCGCCGGATTGTCGAACTGCTTCGACAACCACGCGCCCGGCGTCTTGCTCGCGTACTCCGCTGCTGCTTTCTGCGCGCCGGGGATGCCGGCCGGTCCCGGCGTCAGAATCAATTCCGCGCCGAGGGCCTGGAGGAGTTTGCGGCGCTCGATGGACATCGTGTCGGGCATGACCAGCGTGCACTTGTAGCCCTTCGCCGCTGCCACAAACGCGAGGCCGATGCCCGTGTTGCCGCTCGTCGCTTCGACGATCGTCGCGCCCGGCTTGAGCTCGCCGCGCTTTTCCGCGTCTTCGACCATCGCAAGCGAGATGCGGTCCTTCACCGACGAAAGCGGATTGAACATCTCCAGCTTGACGATCACTTCGGCTGATCCCTCTTCCGGCACGTGGTGCAGGCGCACCATCGGTGTGTTGCCAATGAGGTCCGTGATGTTGTCGTAGATCTTTCCGTGAGCCATATGCGTTCTCCTTTCGTGCAAAAGAAAAAGACCCGAGCTGCCCGCCCGGGTCCGGTTCGATTCGTGATGAAGTATTGGATTACGTCAGGACAATTCGAACGGACCTTATCCGCAACAACAGCAGCAACGGAGGGCCGTTCGCATGGCCGCGAATTCTACAACAGATGCCCTGGACAACTGCCACAGATCAGTGACGGCGCCGCCTCTCCGCAATCTTTGCCAGGCCTGACATCGCCTCGCCATCATTGGGATTCAGACTGAGCATGTCGCGAAGGACTTTCTCGGATCCGTCGAGATCTCCCGCCGCGAACAGAAAGCCCGAGAGGTTGTATAGCGCCTCTTCTTCGGGACGGATGGCAATCGCTTCACGCAACAGCGCGATCGCGTCGGACCGATCGTGCTGTGCCGCGCGCACGAGCGCGAGATGTGCGTACGCACGTGCATGTCGCGGATCGACATTGATCGACTGCATATACGCACCCTCGGCCTCAATGAGCTTGCCCAGCGGGAGCTCGACGTCGCCACGCCCGGTCCAACCGATGCCGAGTCGCGGATCGAGCTCGTTGGCGCGGCGGAACGCTGAGAGTGCATCGGGAACACGATTCTCCTTCCCCAGCGCAATCCCCTCCATCGCCCACTCCTCGGCCAGTTCGTGCGTGGGTGCGTGACGCCAGATGTGCGTCAGGGCGAACACGACGACAAACGTGATCGCGAACGGGATGATGTTCTTCCGTTCGAAGAGCGACGCCGCGCCGATGCCGGCAAAGACAAACAACGCCGGCAGCAGCGGCATGCGATAGCGCATTCCGATCACCAGCGCGAGGACACCGACGGTCATCGCGACGAGATACGCGGCGAGCAGCCACGGCATCGATCGACGCGAGATCCAAATGCCGAAGCCGGCGAACGGCAGCAGGAACGAAAAGCGAATCGCAACGCGCAGGAGCGGCGCACGCTGCAGAAAGAAGTCGAGGCTATGACTGTCGCGGATCTCCTCGGTCTGGGTGAGCCAGATCAGCTTCCGTGCGACCAGCCCGAGAAAGAGGCCGGGACTCGCCCGCATCTCCGCGAAGGTCTTGCCCGCGTAATACTGATCTTCTCGCGCGGCCCCGCGGATGCCGGAGCGCCACGCCTCACCGCGCAGCCAGTCCCACGTTCCGCCCGGCCGCGCCCACGCGGTTCCGTCGTGCAGCGGCGAGTTGCCGATGTAGAAGTTCATCCCGCCGCCGGACTGGATCGCGAGCAGATCGCCCGTCGACAGCCAGTTGTGCGCGAGCACGGGAAAGACCGGATACGCGGTCGCAAGCGCGAAGACGAGAAATGCCGCGCGGTTCACGCGACGCCAGACGAAGTAAGCGTACACGGGGATGAGGATCGCCGCCGTCGGCCGCACGATGATCGCCAGCCCGAGCGCGGTTCCTGCGAAGAACAGCATCGCGCGCGGCCTCGCTGACTGCATCGACTCCATGACCGCGAGCAGCGACGCCGACAACAGGAGGACGAAGAGACCCTCAGCGAGAATCGAAACGTCGATCAACGCGAGCGGTCCGTAGAGCGCGGCGAAGAGTCCTGCGGCGAGTGCGGCCCTCTCGCCGGCGATCCTCCTCGCGATCAGCGCGATGATCACCGCGGTAACGCTGCCCGCCACCGCTTGCAGCATGTGCACGGCGAACATCGATCCACGCGAGACGAACAACAGCGCGCCGAGAAAGAGTGGATAGCCGGGGCCGTGGGACGGAGCGGCAGGCCACGAGAAGTCGCCGTGCGCGATCTGCTGCGCCCACGTGAAGTACTCGATCGAGTCGAGCTCCGGCGTGCGGAAAAGCGCCGTGCCGCCGAGTTGACCGACGATTGCGCCTCGCAGGGCCAGGGCCGCTACAAACACGATCGCCGGCGTCCACCACCGCCTCACGGAGACGATGATCGCACGTCAGTGTCCTGTAGCGACACTATGCGGCGTTCGACGCCTGTCCGAGGTAGCGGTAGCCGATTTTCGCGACGGCGACGATGACGGCGGCCTCGGTCCCGACGGCCTTCTGCAGCTTGCGGCGCAGACGGGTGACGTGCGTGTCGACCGTGCGGCTGTTCAGGTTCAGATCGACGCGGTAGTTCCACACGCGCGAAAGCAGTTCGTCGCGCGGAACGACGCGCTCCTTGTTCTTGAACAGGTACATGAGCAGGTCGAATTCTTTTGGCGAAAGCTTGAGCTTCTGGCTTGCCGCCGTCGCCTCGCGCGTCGACGGATCGAGGCGGATCATGTGATCCTCGCAGATGCTCTTCGACGCGGTGGCGACGTCGGTGCGGCGCATGACGGCGTCGATACGGGCGAAAAGCTCCTGAACACCGAACGGCTTCGTGACGTAGTCGTCGGCGCCCGATCGCAGACCTCGGACTTTGTCGGTTTCCTGGCCGCGGGCGGTCAGGAGGATCACCGGCACTTTCGAGATCTTGCGGATGTGATCGAGCACCTCGAAGCCGCTCTTTTTCGGCAGCATGAGGTCGAGCAGCACCAGGTCCGGCTGCTCGGAGTGGAACAGGCGGATCGCTTCTTCCCCGTCGGCGCCGGTGATCGTGTCGTAATTTTCGTGGCGGAGGTTAATATCCAGCCCCTGCCGCAGACCTGCCTCATCCTCAACGATCAAGATCTTCGTCATAGTGTTCATCCATACCTACTACGCATCAAGACGGAAGTGGTTTCGACTGAATGAGCCCCGGCACCCTTGCCGTCTCATTCGACATGGTTCGCGGGAACAGCAGCCGGAACGTCGACCCCCGGCCGGGCTCGGAGTCAACCTCCACCCGTCCGCCGTGCGAGGCAGCGATCTGCTGCACGAGCGTGAGTCCGAGGCCGGCGCCGCGCCGGGTCTGGGTATCCGAGAACTTTGCACGATAGTACGGGTCGAAAATGCGGTCCAGGTCGCGGTTGTCGATGCCGATCCCGCGATCCCGGACTTCGATGATCACATCCTCGTTCGTTTGACGTACGCAGACGTCGATGCGTTTGTCGTCGGCTGAATACTTGATCGCGTTATCGATCAGGTTGAGGAGCGCGCGCGAAACAGAATCGCGATCCCACATCTGCGGTTCGATGTCGTCGTCGATGTCGACCGAGACCGTGAACCCTTTGCTGCGGATCCACGACTCGTAACTCGTCACGAGCATCGAGACCAGATCGCGCGGAGGGACCGGCGTGAACGCCAATGCGCGCGCCTGCTGGTTCTGGATGCGGGCCACGTCAAGGACGTTCTCGACGAGGTGCGACAGGTGCAGCACCTCGCGCAGGATCTGATCTTCGAGCTCGCTCCGTTCCTTCGCGCTCAACTTCGGGCCGAGTTTCAGCGTCTCGGCACCGAGGCGGATCATCGACAACGGGGTCCGCAGCTCATGGGAAACGTTGGCGATGAGCGCGCCACGGAGCTTCGTCGTCTCCGCTTCCTGCCTCAGGCCCCGAAGCGCCAGGACCGCGCCGATGGACATCAGAGCGAGCGCAAGCAGACTGACGAGGAGCGAGACCAGGCGCTGGTTCGCCCAACCCGATCCGGCGTAGGACGTCGGGACAGCCGCGCGGATCGCATAGGCCTGCAGAGGAGCGGCGAGCGGCGAGATGAACGCGAAACCGTTCGTCAGCCGCATCAGTCCCTTCTGCGCCGGCGCCGACACCACACTCACCTCGGCCCGCTGTTCGAGGTCGAGCATGCCGGGGATCCCCGCCGTTCGAATCAACGGTTGCTGGCGAATGGACGAATGCACGCGCGCGAGAAGGCGGTCGGGATCGAACGTGTACCGCACCGTACCGCTCGACGTGAAGAACTCGCGATTGAGGCGCTGGGCATTCGGCTTGGCCACCGCGAGCTCACTCACGTACACCGAGCTTGCCGGATCGTGGTCGGGAACGTAGATCGCCGTAACGATCCACTCGTTGTTGTTGATCCACTGCCGCACCGCTTCGTCGTCGGGCGTGTTCGATCCGCGCTCGATCTGCTGCCACTCATCGTTCGCGCGCGACAGCTCCGCGCGGACTGCGGCGTCGACACGGCGCGCTGTGATCTCCGCCGCGTACCCGGCGAACTGCACGGCGAGCGTGTTCGCACCGCGCTCCATGCGAACCGACAACTCGTACGAGCGCCACGCCAGCACGCCCAGGCCCGCGCAGATGATGAGGAACGGGATCAGGATCGAGACGCGGTCCCGCCCTTCTCCGACTCCGGAGCCTGACTGGAACCGCGAGAGCGTGCGACGCAACATTCCAAAAAGGCCTCAGGCCTAAGGCCCCAGGCGCTAGGAGATAAGCCCGTTCTCCTTGGGCCCAGGGCCTGGGGCCTTGGGCCTACTTCTGGCCGCCGGCCGTCGTCGCCACGCCGTGGGCTTGCGCGAGATGACCGGAGACCACCTTATCGATGTACTCCTGAGGATACGGCTCGAGCCGTGCCTCGATCTTCTTATACGCACCGCGACGCAAAACGATAATCCACAGCCGGCCGGTCTGCCGTGCCTCCGCGAGCGTTTCCTTGAATACCTTGGCCGTCGCCTTCTCCATCGACTTGCCATTGACGGCGATCAGCCGGTCGCCTTCCTGGAAATCGGCCCGGGAGGCCGGGCTTTCCGGACGCACCGCCTTGACCACCAGGCCGGGCTTGATCTCGACGATGTCGAGACCGAGGTAGCGGCGGCCGGAGAGCATCTGGCGGATGGAGCGCTCGCATTCGTTCGCAGGAACGCGGCACTTCGGCTCCTGAGCGCGGGCGATCATCGCCGCGGAGAAAGCGGTGGCGACTGCGACTGTCTTGAGGAAACGGGATGTCATTGCTGGACCGTGGCCTTGCTGGCGGCGACCACTGTAGTCTTGAGGGACGGCAGCGTTAATTACAAATCAGAAAATGTCAGTCGAATTCCCAAGGCCGAACGCGGTTAACTGACGTCATTGCTGAAAGATGAGACGGCCGAACGCATCGACGACGTGAAAGTCGGGCGGGACCTTCATCGTCGGACGCCATGCGCTGTATTCGTCGCCTTCGCCGGGATGACGATCGACGCGAAAAAAATTTGCCCGCCATGAATCGCCGTTCCGCGGCGATTCGCTCCCGACGCTGGCGAACGGCACGCGGACGACGGTGTCGATCGTCATGACATTGCGCGTGGAAATCATCTTCCGGACCGCCGCGACAAGGCCTTCACAGTCCCAGCCGACGTCGGCGCGCATCGTGGAGCGGTTGCCGTCCGGTGACTCGATCCGCGCGTCGAATGTCGTGCCCACCGGATTCACTTCGATCTCGAAGTACTCGTCCTTCGCGCGCGGCGACAGGAACGCTTCGACGACGTCTTCCTCGTAAATCGGTTCGTCGTGTCCGAAGCGGGTCGCCGCGACGTGGTCGTCCGCGGCCGAAAACAGGATCGTCAGGAACACGTCGTCGTGGTACAGGGCGACCGTCGTCGCCAGCCGGGGAGCTGCGCCATCGGTCGCGCGACGGAGGCGCACGGGCTCGCACGATCGCGGCATCGCCCAGGGGTCTTCCATCGAAAACTCACCCCGCACCACCACCAGAACGTCCCCCGACATTCCCGTAATGATAGTGGCGCGGGACGCGCTCGCTGCGGCATATTGCGTGCAACTGAGGCAAGGGACGCAAATGGTTGACCACGAACTGGACGAACTGAAACGCGAGTTTCTCGCCGAAGCCGAGGAGAAAGTGCGCGAGATGCAGACCGCCCTTACCTCCGGCCGCGACCCCGCGTCCCTCGAGCGCCTCGGCTACCTGGCGCATCAGCTGAAGGGCTCCGGAGGCAGTTACGGCTACCAGCGCATTTCCGCCGACGCCGCCGAGATCGAGAAAGCTGTGGAGTCGGTCGACGACGGCGGGCTGGACAAGAACGCGGAAAAGAAGATCCAGCAGCACGTCGGGAATCTGCAAGCCGAGATCGAGACCCGCGTGCGCGAGCTGAGCGTCCAGGGAACCTAGGGAACCTAGCGGTTTCCGGCGACGACCGCGGGCTCGGTCTGGCGCGACGGATCACGGCGCTTCTCGGCCTGCACCTGATTGCGGCCGCCCTTCTTCGCGCGATACAGCGTTCTGTCGGCAGCGACGATCAGTTCCTTCGCGCTCTTGACCTGCGAGCGCGGCACGCTGGCCACACCGATGCTCACCGTGATTTGCAGCGGACCGGACTGCGTCTCGATCGCCGTCTTTTCGATGAGCTCGCGAATCTGCTCCGCGAACGTGACGCCGGCCTGCAGTTCCGTCTCCGGCATCATGATCGCGAACTCTTCGCCGCCGTAGCGCGCGACAAGATCTGTGCTGCGCACTTTTTCCTTGTACAGGCGCGCGACAGCCTTCAGAACCTCGTCACCGACAGCGTGACCATACGTGTCGTTCACCTTCTTGAAGAAGTCGATGTCGATCATCGCCAGCGACAACGGCCGCTGGTAGCGCTGCGACTCCTCGAACGTGCGCGCGAGCTCGTCCTGGAAATGACGATGGTTGTGCAGCTTCGTCAAACCGTCGGTGATGGAGAGCAGCTCGAGACGGCGATTCGTCTCCATCAGCTCCTTCTGCAGGTCGACGATGCGCTTGCCGGCGCGGACGCGAGCGAGCAGCTCGGGATACTGGAACGGCTTCGTGATGTAGTCGTCCGCGCCGAGCTCGAGACCTTCGACTTTGTCTTCCTGCTCGTCCTCACCCGTCAGCATGATGATGTACCGCGATCGAAACGCTGCCGTCGCCTTCAGCTCGCGACAGAGCGCGAGCCCATCCATGTCGGGAAGTTTGCGATCGAGGATCGCCACGTCCCACGCTTCCGCCGAAAGCCTTTGACGAGCGTCGTCGCCCGTCACGCACTCGAACGTCGAGTAGCCCGCACGAGTGAGGAACAGCCGCAGCAGGCGGCGGATGGCGTTGTCGTCGTCGACGACCGCGACGGTGAAAGATTGTTCAACCACTGCCACCATGTGCCCGCAAATCCGCTGCCACCCGCGGCTAAGCCTTTATCCGCATCGAGATATCGAGCGCCTGGACCGAGTGGGTGAGCGTGCCGATCGAGATACGGTCGACTCCGGTTTCGGCAACCGCGCGGACATT
This sequence comes from Thermoanaerobaculia bacterium, assembly GCA_036382495.1. GTDB lineage: Bacteria > Acidobacteriota > Thermoanaerobaculia > Gp7-AA8 > Gp7-AA8 > DASVHS01. Next base: position 9,370 of record DASVHS010000110.1, read on the forward strand.
GTCGAGCGTAATCCCGCCGCTCGCTTCGAGGCGCACGCGTCCCGCGGCGCTTTTCACGGCCGCCCGCATCTCGTCATTCGTCATGTTGTCGAGCAGGATGTAGTCGGGCCGGAGCGGTAGCGCTTCGTCCAGCTCCGCCGCGTTGCGCACTTCGACCATGATCTTTTCGGACGACTTGCGGCTTCGAACACGCTCCATCGCGGCCTTGATCGATCCGGCGCGATCGATGTGATTGTTCTTGATGAGGTACATGTCGTTCAGACCGAAACGGTGGTTCTCGCCGCCGCCGATCGCGACGGCATACTTGTCGAGCAGGCGCAGACCGGGCGCGGTCTTGCGCGTGTCGTAGATCTTCGCTTTCGTTCCGCTGACCGCCTCGACGAAGCGGCGCGTCATCGTGGCGATTCCGGACGCGCGCTGCATGAAGTTGAGAGCGGCGCGCTCGCCGGAGAGAAGCGCGATCACGGAAGCAGTGACCTCGCCGATCGCGTCGCCGGGCTTGACCGTCGCGCCGTCCTCCACTTTCGCGATGAACCGCGCCGACGAGTCGAGGGTCGCGAATGTGAGCTCGGCGAATTCGAGTCCGGCGATCACGCCCGGCGCTTTGATGACGAACTCAGCCTTACCTCGGTCGGCCGGTTCGAAGATCGCCCGGGACGTGATGTCGGGAAGATCTTCGTCCAGCGCGCGCTGGACGAGTCGGCGAATGGCCTCGCGGTCGAGCATGACCAATCATGTCATTCCGAGCCGCGTGGACGGCCAGGAATCTGGGCGGCGGTCCTGGCGTTTTCGATCATCGGTTCGTTGACAATCTGGGGGCGCACCGGCTTCGACGGGGACATGTCGGGGTCGTGGTTGCATGCCGAGTTGATTCCCTCGTAAAAAAGATCAAAAAAAAGTAATCGCGAATAACAGCGAATACGCACTCGCAGCTTAATTGCCTGCGACGCTCCTCTTCAGGTTGCTCACGCCTGTAGAACGAGTGTCATGAAGTGAGCTAAGGGCTCGTGGATGTCTCGACGCGAGCCATGAAAAATAATCGGGGCTGGTCCAAAGCCGTTCCTTGCTCTCCGGGCAGGCCTGAGGACGAGATCAAAAGAGAGAGCTAAGCATGTAGTAGCCAGGCTGCCACTGTTTTCGGACGCGGGTTCAACTCCCGCCGCCTCCACCAACGTGCCTTGCATCGCACTCGACGACGCAGTGATTGCGTGGCCGCGCCGCTCGATTATCGTATTGCGCCATGACTCGTATGAACGCTGTCGCTCTTACGCTCTTCCTGCTCACCACTGCCGCGCTCGCGCAAACCAGCGACGTCTCCGCGCGCATCGATCGCATCCTCCGCGAAGTGCCGCTCATCGACGGACACAACGATCTTCCTTATCAATATGAGGAACGGGCGAAGGATCATCTCGCTCAGATCGACATCCGTCAGGATCAGAGCAAGCTCACGCCGCCGCTGCACACGGACATCGCCCGGCTGCGGCAGGGAAGAGTC
>DASVHS010000111.1:0-5117 GCA_036382495.1 Thermoanaerobaculia bacterium
ACCGAGCGGCTGTCAAAGCGCGGCCAGCAGAGCCAGTCGATCGATCCGTCGCGCGAGACCAGCGCGGCGGAGCGGCTGTCTCCGATGATCGCGTAGTCGGAAATCGGCAGGTACGCGTTCATCACTTCTTCATCGACGCGAACATTTCCTTCATCGCGTTCTTCAGCATCGCTCCACGCGCCGGATCGTGGAGGAGCGCGGACATGAAGTTCCTGGCCTGCTCGATCGTGATATGCGGCGGCAGCGGCGGAACTTCAGGATCGGTCCGGAACGAGATGATGCACGGCCGGTCCGCGGAGAGCGCTTCATCCCACCCGGCAGCGATCTTCTCAGGGTCTTCGACGCAGATGCCGTGCAGTCCGAGGGACCGCGCAAATTCGTCGTAGTGAAAACCGGGGACGATTTGCGACGCGTCGAACTTCGCGTCACCGGCCAGCACGCGCTGCTCCCACGTCACCATGTTCAAGTCGCGATTCTCGAGAACGCAGACGATCAGCCGCGGATCGCTCCATTCCTTCCAGTACTTCGAGATCGTGATCATCTCGTTCATGCCGTTCATCTGAAACGCGCCGTCGCCGACGAGCGCGATGGCCACACGGTCGGGAAACGCGAACTTCGCGGCGATGACGTAGGGCACGCCCGGCCCCATCGTCGCGAGATTTCCGGAGAGCGATCCCATCATCCCCCGCTTGAACTTCAACGCGCGGGCATAGAAGAACGCGGTCGATCCCGAGTCCGCGGCGAGGATGCAGTTCTCGGGAAGGCGCGGCGACAGCTCCCAGAAAACGCGCTCCGGGTTGATCGGATTCGCGGAGTTCATCGCGCTGGCCTCGACCATCTGCCACCACTCGGCGACGGCCGTCTCGATTTTCTGGCGCCACTTGCGATCCGTCTTGCGCTGCAACAACGGGATGAGCGCACGCAGCGTCTCGCGGCTGTCGCCGGCGAGGTTGACCTCCATCGGATAACGGATCGAGAGCATGCGGCCGTCGATGTCGATCTGCACGCCGCGCGCTCTTCCCTCCTCCGGCAAAAACTCGGGATACGGAAAACTCGAGCCGACCATCAGCAGCGTGTCGCACTCGTCCATCAGCATCCAGCTCGGCTTCGTTCCCAGAAGTCCGATCGATCCCGTGACGAACGGCAGATCATCGGGGACGACCTGCTTGCCGAGGAGTGCCTTCGCAATGCCGGCACCGAGAAGGTCGGCGACCTCGATCACTTCCGCGGTCGCGTTCGCGGCGCCGATCCCCACCAGCATCGCCACGCGTTTGCCGCTGTTGAGCACATCGGCCGCGCGCTGCAGGTCGGCCTGCTGCGGAATGACTCGCGGCGCCGTCCAGCCGATGCCCGAGTGCACCGTTGCGTGTTTGTGTTTCGGTTCGGCGGCTTTCTCCTCCTGCAGATCGTTCGGCACGATGATGCACGTCACCGATCGCTCGGCGAGCGCGATTCGAAACGCGCGATCGACGAGATGCCGGATCTGTCCCGGCGCCATCGCGGTCTGCACGAACTCCGACGCGACATCCTTGAAGAGACTCTGCAGGTCGACTTCCTGCTGATACGAGCCGCCCATCGCCAGCCGCGATGACTGTCCGACGATCGCGACGACCGGCTGATGATCGAGCTTCGCATCGTAAAGACCGTTCAGCAGATGGATCGCACCCGGACCCGAAGTCGCCAGACAGACGCCCACTTCACCGGTGAACTTCGCGTGCGCGCAGGCCATGAACGCGGCCATCTCTTCGTGGCGCACCTGGATGAATCGCATCGCGTCGCCGGCTCGCTCGAGCGCGCCGAGGATGCCGTTGATGCCGTCGCCGGGGTAACCGTAGATGCGCTGGACGCCCCACTGCTGAAGGCGGTGGACGAGAAAGTCGGATGTGGTTTCGGCCATCGCAGGAACACGCAATCACGTGGCGTACCATACGACCCGGCGCGTATGGCTCGACGTCAGAAGAGAGACGATCCGCAGAGGGTGCTGGACGCGTTTCGCAATCTCGTCAAAGCGCTGCGACTCGCCGATCGCGCGGCGAAGGGACGACGTGTCGTTCGCAAGCTTCCGCCGCCGATTCAGCACGCGCTGATCGACAGCGTGCACCGGCTGCCGTCTGCGCGTGTCCGAGCGCTCGCGGAAACGCTCGAGCAGGTCCTCGGCGTTCTCGATATCGCCGAAGAACACCCACCGGGGTTTTTTGAAGAATGAGTCACATCGCGGGCTGAAGCCCGCGGCCACACAGAAGAAGAGTCTGGCATTACTCTTGGGTATTGGTGACTGTGCGTCGGCTAACGCTGATCCTTCTTCTTCTGGCGATTGCGTGCAGCTCGCCGGAGCGGAAGGCGCAGAAAGCGCGCGACGAGCTCTCGTCGTGGGCCGGAGTTGGTCAGATGCTGTCGCAGGAATGGTCGCGCGGGAAAGTTGCTCGCCCTTACGTGAAGAGCACGCTCGACGTCGCCTTCGAATCGCTGAAAGGTCTCGCCGATCCGCTGAAGAACGATGAGAAGGCGGAAGCGGAGCTGGGACACGTCACGCAACTCTTCGACGGATTTTCACGCGCGGTCGAAAAGGAAGATCGCGCAGCCGCAGCGTCGCTGTCGACCGAGTTCGAAGCGATCCGCAAGTCGTTGCAGAAACAATGAAGAAGCTGCTCAAGATCTCGCTCGGAATCCTGACGAGCATCGGCGGCTTCCTCGACGCGGGCGCGATCGCTACGAATGCCGCTGCCGGCGCGACCTTCGGTACACGACTGCTCTGGGTCACCGCCCTCGGCACGCTGTTCATCATCTTTCTGACGGAGATGAGCGGCCGGCTCGCCGTCGTCTCGAAACACACGATCGCGGATGCGATCCGCGAGCACTTCGGATTCCGATATCACGTGATCCCGCTGGTGGCCGAGGTGATCGTCGACTTCTTCATCCTGTCGGCGGAGATCGGCGGGCTGTGCATCGCGCTGCAGTTCGTCACCGGCATCGCGTTTCGCTGGTGGGCGCTTCCGGTCGGATTCTTCATCTGGTTCGTGATCTGGATCGGCTCCTTCGGCCACATCGAGAAAATCACCGCATTCCTCGGTCTCATCACGATCTGCTTTCTCGTCGCCGCTTTCCGGCTCCATCCTCCGCTCCATCAGATCGCGTCGGGACTCATGCCGCACGGACCGGCTCACGACGGACTGCGGTACTGGTATGTCGCCGTCAGCGTCATGGGCGGCATCGTGACGCCGTACGTCCTCTACTTCTATTCGGCCGGCGCAATCGAAGACAAGTGGGACATGAACGACCTGGGCATCAATCGCGGCGTCGCGACGCTGGGCATGACATTCGGCTGCGTGATTGCGATGGCGATCATGGTCGTGACCGCGGGCTCGTTGCAGCACGCCGGCATCAGCATCGATCGTTATGAGCAGGCGCCGCTGATGCTCGTGCCGATCTTCGGCCGCGCAGGCGTGCTGCTGTTCGCGGCTTCGCTGGCCATCTGCTGCTTCGGCGCGGCAATCGAGGCGGCGCTCGCCGTCTCGTACGTCGTCGCGCAGTCTTTCGGCTGGGAGTGGGGAGAGGATCTCCCGCCGAACAAGAACGCGCGCTTCGCGTCGACGTACACGCTGCTCATCCTGCTGGCCTCCCTGCTCGTGTTCACAGGACTCGATCCGCTGAGGCTGACGATGATGTCGATGGGGTTCGCCGTCGTGATCCTCCCGCTCGTCGTGATGCCGCTGCTGGTGATCATGAACGATGAGAAATATCTGAAAGCCAATCGCAACGGCTGGATCAGCAACACCGTAGGATTCGCCGCGCTCATCGCCGCGATCGTGATGTCCGTCGTCGCCATTCCTCTGGAGATTCTGGGAGGCTGACATGAACCTGTTTCGCGACGTGCTCGATCAGCAGATCATCGACCGTGAGCAGCACAAAGGGGGCAAAGTCGACGGAATCGCTCTCGAGATCCGGACGGACGGCCCCCCTCGCGTCGCATACCTCGACGTCGGCATGGACGTGCTGGCGCGAAGATTCTCGAGCCGGCTGGAACGACTCGTCCATGAGATTTATCGCCGTTTTCTGCGTGATCGAAAACCGTCTCACGTGTCGTGGCAGAAAGTCGATCGGATTGCGATCTCCGCAGGTCTCGACATCGACCGCTCTGAATATTCGACGTTCCACGTCGAGAAGTGGCTGCGCGACAACATCATCACGAAAATCCCGGGCAACGCGCACAAGAAACATCAGGAGTAGAACGATTGAACGTCGTGCATCTGGAAAAGATCGTCGCGATAAAAATCCTCGATATCGAGGGACACATCGCCGGCCGCCTCGAAGAGGTCCACGCCGACTGGCGCGGCAGCGAATGCATCGTCACGTATTACGTGATCGCGTCGAGAGGGACGTACGCGCTGCAGCAGATCGGTTTCAAGAAACGGACGCGATCGTACATCGTGCCGTGGGATCGGATGGACTTCGGCGATCCGGAGAAACCACGGCTCAATTGCAGGATCGACGAACTGACCGCGATCAGGAGCGAGTGATCACGAACATCGTGAGGTCGTCGTTCAGCGGAGCGTCACCGACGAACTCGTTCACGTGCTGTTCGATCGCGTCCATCAAATCCGGCGCGGCGGTGCCGTGCCGCTTGCTCAGCATCGATTCGACCGCATCGAGCCCCAGCTGTTCTTCCTTGACGTTCTCGGCCTCGGTCACACCGTCGGTGAACAGCACGAGCGAGTCACCGGACTCGAGTCGAATGGACTGATTCCGGTACTGCGCCTGCGGGAACAGTCCGACCACGAGATCGGTGACGCCGAGGCGCGAAATGCCGGAGCTGGAGATGACAAGCGGCGGCACATGACCCGCGTTCGTGAAATCGATCACTCCATCCTCGGGATTCAGGACACCGGCGACGAGCGTCGCGAATTTCGTCGGCGCCGTCTTCGGCGCGAGCGTCACGTTCAGCTCGCGTACGAGATCCGCGGGAGCGGGATCACTGCGCGTGAAAATGTTGAACGCGGTGGCCAGTCCCGACATCACGAGTGCCGCGGTGACTCCCTTGCCGCTGACATCGGCGATGATGAAGTAAACGCGCCCGTCGGGCCGCACCAGGACGTCGTAGTAGTCGCCGCTGACGGTCT